>JAMOTX010000102.1 GCA_027062145.1 Candidatus Altimarinota bacterium
TTCTGAGGTTTTTGGATTATACATTCTTCATAATAATCTTTCTCTTGCTTTTTCTTCTGATAATTGAAATAGAACTACTGTATATTCTCATAGTACTTTGTCTGCACTTTCTTTATTTCATACATTTCTTACGAAACCATCAAAAATTGCATTTTTTCAGTCACTTTTATTTTCAAGAATATCTATCATTATATCTTCGACTATTTCAGGTGATACATGATTTCATGCTTCTATAGTTTCTTTAACACTTCTTCATAGGTCAGAATTTTCTTTTGCTATATTTCTAAGAGCAGTTCATGATTCAAATAATTTAAAATCATATTTTTCTTCTAATAATCTTGCTTGTGTTCCTTTTCAAGAACCTTGAATTCATATAAATACTAATTTCATATTTTGTTTGTTTTTAATTTAAAATGTGAGAGTAATAAGCCGGATTTTGTAACTAGGTATCAATCTATCTAGGCCTACAATCACTCATAGGCTCAAGCTGAGTATATTTCTTCGAAACAATAGAGGAAAATAATTTCTAGAAATACCATTCCCATTGCATCACGTACAGTTTACCAATTCTTGCAAAATGCAAGCTACATCGTATAGATGTCTTTTCACCTTTCACTAATTACTTAGCTAGTATTGTCTCTGCGGCACTTGTGGTATTTGAGCTTTATTTATTATCACTCAAACCGAAGTTGTTATCTTCTACGCTTTCCTCATGATGTCCAGACTTTCCTCTCCAAGATAAATCTTGCAGTAGATACCTGCTCTCACCGATGTATTATATAAAAAAAGTCTGAAAAATCTAATTATTTTTTTATTAAAAAAAAGCTTGACATGTATTTTACTAAAAATGTTAAAAACTAAGTTTTGTCTTGTATATCAACGGCACAAGGGGTGTTGTTTACAATTTTTAAACATCAAAGTCCGTCAAGGGAAAATATTACTTTGACTAATATTTTAAATTCGATAAAATATTTGTAGTTAAAAGAAGAAGAAAATTAAATCTGGAACTTTTAAATGAATAGTTTTAATAGGTTAAAATAAAGAAAAAATGCAAAAACAATACAAATTGAAAAACATAGTAATAAATGTAATTGATTCTATAAAAAAACAAGATTTTTTGGTTTATTTTAGAAAAATTTCAATAATCGAATTAAATGAGAAAGAAATAGTTTTTTGAGTTGTTTCATGATTCATGAAAGATAACCTTGAAGCCAAATTTTATAATACAGTTTTAGCTGCTGCAAAACTTGAAAATAGAGAAATTGAAAAAATATCATTTAAAATCGATAGCAATATTGATAATCCTTCTAATACTGATGTTATTGACTGTTCTGATTTTTTAAAAGAAGTGTCAAAATCAAAAAAATCAAAAAAATCAATTTGAATCACTAATAATATAGAACAAAAAATAACTGCATCTAAAACATGAGTAGAAAGATATAATCTTGCAAATTTTGTTGTTTGAACTGATAATCAATTAGCTTTTTCAGCTTGTGAAGCAGTATGTAGAAATCCATGAAAAGCATATAATCCTTTGTATATCTATGGTGATGTTTGATTATGAAAAACACATTTACTTAGAGCAGCTTGAAATCAAATAATAAAAAAATTTAAAGATAAAAATATTGTATATACTACTGCAGATAAATTTATCACTGAATATGTATCAGCTGTTAAAAAAAGAAGTATTGAAAGATTAAGACAAAAATATAGAGAAATGGATGTTTTAATTATAGATGATGTACAATTTTTAGCCAAAAAAGAACAAACTCAAAATGAACTGTATAATATTTTCAATTTATTATACGAATCAAATAAACAAATAATTATTTCTTGAGATAGAGCACCAAAAGAACTTGAAAATCTAGAACCAAGACTTAGAAGTAGGTTTGAATGGGGTATAACTGTAGATATAGGTAGACCAGATTTCGAAACTAGACTTGCAATTTTACAAGAAAAAGCAAGAGGTAAAGAATTTATGATTCCTCAAGACGTTGCTGAATTTATAGCAGCTAATGTTACTGAAAATGTAAGAGAATTAGAATGAGTATTAAATCAAATGATTGCAGAATATGAATTAACTAATATTACTCCAACATTACCTAGAATTGCTGAAAAATTAAAAAAACTTAGCTTTACAACTGATATTTTGTGAAGTGTTAAAATACCACAAAAAACTACTATTAAAAGTTATGAAGATATTATTGCTAAAGTTTGAGAACATTTTTGAATTGAAGTAGATGGTATTAAATGACCAAATAGAAGAAAAGAATTCATGATACCAAGACAAGTTTCTATGTATCTATTAAAAACTAAAATGCACTACACATACGAAAGAATAGGGAATATTTTTTCAGGTAGAAACCATGCTGCAGTTTTATATTCTTGTAAAAAATTAGAAAAACTAATAAAACAAGATCAAGGATTATTACATGAAGTAAATACAATAAGAGATAGTATGTGAATATAAAAATAGAGGCCTTTTGGTCTCTTTTCTTAAGTAAATAATATGGAAAAAGAATTTAATGATATATTCGATGATTTAAAAGAAGATATTGATATTAGTTCTAGTTATACTCTTAATGATTTATGAGTTAAAAATGAATTAAAAAATTGAGTTTTAGATCTAAATCCAAACTTAAATAAATTAGATATATCAAATACAAAATCAGTAAAAATCAATCAAAATAAAACTAAAAATTTTGATTCTTTTTTAGGTAGAAAAAAACTTAAAAAAATAGATATATCTAGCAATCTAACATTTGTACAAAAAGTTATTTTATGAATAAAATGAAAGGCAACTATATCATGAAAACTGATCGGTACATTTAATAAAAGAGTTTATTTTACAAAAAGATTTTTAAAGATTACTAGCATTGGCTTGATAGCAATACTTATTTCTTTTAGTTTGTTAAGTTTTTTAGTTGAATACAAAACGAAAGCTGGTTATGAAAAAATACTATTATTAAAGGAAAAAGTTTGAAGTATAGAATGAATGCAAAATACTATCAATAGTTCGAAATTAGATTTTATAACTGCTGATATTTTATTTACTCCATTTAAGATAATTCCCAATAAAAACATAAGAAATTGATATTTTATATTAGAATGAGGTAAAAATATATCTATTCTTTTAGACGAGTTGATACAAACATATATATGAGTTGATAAATTCATAAATGAAAGTGGATGAATTGAAAATATTCAAATAACTAACTTATTAGTCAATTTAAAAGATGATTTTGATAGACTAAATTCACTTCTATATAATGTTGTACTTAGTTATGAAAGTATATGAAAACTTTGAATAGAAAAACTTGATAATAAAATATTAACAGCAAGAAATAAAGTAAAAGATTTATATCTATTTTCAAATACCTTAAATAAAGATTATAATTCACTACTCTCAATATTATGACATAATGAAGAAAGAAAATATCTAGTTTTATTTCAAAATAATGATGAAATAAGAGCAACAGGTTGATTTATTTGAAGTCTATGAATAGTTACAGTAAAAAATGGAGAAATAATTGATTTTAAGAAAGACGACGTTTACGCATACGAATGGGATATAAATAAAGTCTATAAAGAAAAAAGTGTTGCTCCAGAATGATTAAATAAAATAACATGAACTTTTTGACTTAGAGATGCGAATTATTTTATTGATTATGATTCTAGCTCGAGAAGTATTAATTTCTTTTTAAAAAAGATATGAAAAGATGTTGATTGAATAGTTTATGTTAATCAAAATACTTTTTTGGATTTTTTAGACCTAACATGACCTATTTTTTTTGATAAAATCTGAGACAGTATAGGTAAAGATAATTTTTCATTAGTTATATCTACTTTAGTTGAAGCACAATCATTCAAGGTATGAACACTTTGAACACCAAAAAAAGTATTATTTGATTTTGCTCAGATTTTTGTTTCTAAACTATTATCTGATAAAAATTATACCTCTTATATTGATATAATATTAAAAAACTTCAAATCAAGAGATATAGTTTTTTATTCATTTAACCCTGAAGAAAACAATCTTTTATGGAAACTATGAGTTAATTGAGCTATAAATTATAATAAAACTCTTGATTATTCTTATCCAGTTTATACATCTATATGATGAAATAAATCAGATAGATATATGAAATTAAAATATGAAAAAGATATAGAATATAATGCTGACTGTAGTATTAGCACAAATTTAAAAATATTAAGAACACATTATTTTTCAAAATTTGAAGAAAAAAAAGTTAATGATATCTTAGATAGATATC
>JAMOTX010000103.1 GCA_027062145.1 Candidatus Altimarinota bacterium
AGGCATTTATATAAAAGATTATGCCTTTTTATTAAATATTATATAATTTATACAAAATTTAATAAATTAAATTAGTTAAACATGTCAAAAGAAGTATTTATTTTTCCATATATAAACATCAATAAGATTATTAAAATGTCTGATTTTGAAATTCATCCATTTAATAATTATAAATTAGAGGAAGAATTAAAAAAAGAAGAAATTTTATTTCTAAATGAGTTTGTAAATTCATTTAGAAAAAGTCTTTTTAATAAATGAGAGAGTCCTAAAAAAATAGAATGAATATGAATATTGAAATACAAATGAACAATATTAAGAACAGTTGATAATTCTAATGGCATATGAGATAAAACTAAAATATTGTTTTTACTCTTAAAATTACATATTACACACGATTTTTTTAATCCCTGAATGAATAATATAAATATAAAAACATTTTTTATTTCTTCATTTAACACAAAGACAAGAAGAACAGTAAAATTTAATAGTTCATGAAATATAGATACTCTATATTCAACAAATCCTGAAAATATAAATTGATTATGAAATGTGAAATTTTATCCAATAAGGTATACTATAAATAATATACCTATTGAATTTAAAATTTTTTGATGAACAGAAGAGTATTTTTGAATGGATAAAACAATTTTTGATATTACTGGATTATTTGAATTAATAATTAAAAACTCAGAGTTATATCAAAAATTTTTAAATTTATCATCAATTCATTATTGATTAGAAGAACAAAGTGATTTATTTTTCTATTACTCTATTATTCCTTCGATTTTAGAAGTTTTATTGTTTCCATTACCTCATAATAAGAAGAAACAATTTGCTGTTGCATATTGAGATAAGCTTGATAAAGAAATTATTAAAGATAATGATTTTTTAAATATTATAACTCATCAAAAAAAATGAAAAAATATTAGTCAAAAGTTATGATTAATAGCAAGAACTATTATTATGATATATGATATGAGAAATGATTTACTACACGAATGAAAAAAATCATTTAATAAAATGAAAATACATCACAAATGACATGAATTAAGAATCTATGATATTTTTCAATTATTATTTAAATATTCAATTTTACATGACTTAATTGAAAAATGAGTATTAAAAAATGACTTTATTAAATTAACTTTTGAATGAAGTATGTTTACAAGCTGAACCATAAAGATAATATCTCAATCTAATAGTTTATATATGGATGAAGAATTAAACTGATTATTAGAAAAAGCTAAAAGTGATAAAGAATTAGATGAAAAATAGTAATAATAAAAAGTTTTTTATATATAAAATTCAATAAATAAATAACTAACTAAAAAAGAGCTGTGATAAGCTCTTTTTTGAATATATAATCTATTTTTCTTTATTAAAAAGCCAACTACACCATTCCTTAAACCAAGAAAGAGTCCCTTTTTTTAAATTATTAGGATTTTCCCATCAACTTAACTTTACTATATTTATTATTTTACTTCATTTGTATTCTAAATTCCAAATATCTTTTTGATTAAGCTTTATTAAATATTCATAAGATTCATTATTATCTTCTTTTAAAGTAGAAAAATATTCAAATAGCACATCTTTATCTATTTCTTTTTTATCAAATAACCAATTAATCCATTTATGAAATCAATTTGGACTTTGAACTGTATTATCTTTTAATTCATCCCATAAACTTAATTTTACTAAATTTACTATTTTATTTCACCTAACCTTAATATTAGTTATCTCTGTTGCTTTAAGTTTTAACCAATATTCATATGATTCTTCCTTTGTTTCTTTAATTGTTGTAAAATGATTTTCTATTTGATTTTTTGAAAGTTTAACGTAGTCATCTTTATTATCTACATTTTTATCAAATAACCATGATAACCATTTCTTATATCCTTTTATGGTTTCAACATTAACTCACTTAGGCTTAATCCATCAACTAAGAGTAACAATTTTTGTTATTCTATTTCATGAATAACTCATCTCCCTGATTTGAGTATTGTTCATATTCAATAAATATACATATGAGGCTTCTTCTGTTTTTTTAATTGTTTTAAAATATTTTTTAATATCTTCTATATTATTTTTTTCTCATTCTTTTCAAAAAAACCAATTTACCCATTCTCTATAAAATTCTACCTTATATACATCAACAATATTAGATTTTTCCCATCAAGTCAATGTTACTATTTTTTTTATTTTAAATCATTTATATTCAAAACTAGAAATATCTTTCTTTGAAAAATTAATAAAATGATCATATGAATCCTCTTTTGTTTTTTTTATACATTTTAGATAATTAACTACTTCATCTTTTCATACAATATTATCATTTTTATTAAAAATCCAGTTAATAAATTCCTTAAACCAATTACCTCTATAAATTCTTATTTTATTTGGATTAGTCCATCAAACTTGTTTAGACATTTTTCAAACACTATTTCATTTATATTTTATTTTAGAGCTAACTTTACCTAATAAATTAATAAGATATTCATATGATTCATCTTCTGTTTTTCAATCATAATTTTTAAAGAATGTTATTATTTCATCTTTTGATACATCCTCTATAATCTCTTTTATTACAACCTCTTTTTTATATTCTTTATTAAAGATAAAACTAATAAATTCTTGGAATCAACTAGAGGTGTTAATATATTTATTTATTGAAAATGTAAATCAACTAATATTTAATAGTGCTACTATTTTATATCACTTATATTCCATATCTTTTATATCTTTACCCTTAAAATTCATTAAGTCATTATAAGAATCTTCTTCTGTTTGTCATTTATAATTCTTTAAAAAATCTATTACTTCATTTTTTAAAACTTCTTCTTTAACCTCTTGTATATATTCTTTATTAAATATCATACATATAAATTCTTGATATCAGCCATTAGAAGTTATAAGGTCATTTTTTGATAGTTTAAACTCTGTTATTTTTAATAATGCAGCTAACTTATATCATTTAAATTTAAAATCAGCTATTTTTTTATTAGAAAAATTTATTAAATAGTTATATGATTCAATTTCACTTTCTTTAATATTTTTTAAATATGCTATAATATCTTGCTTAGAAATATTTGCCTCATTTTTAACTTGTAATATATCAAATCAAATATCAAATAAATCTATATTACTCTTATTAACAGATGTAGTTCAACCTAATAAACTAAATTTCTTTTTTATACTTTCATCTCAATTTCAATCTTTTTTATTAATTTCATCAAATTCTTTTTCATATTTAACAAGAATTTCATTTATCCATGCAAAGTTTTTTATACCTCATACGTAATCAAAATATCTAACTAATTCATCTCACCTAAGACCTCTACCAAATTGTTGAAAAAATATTGTTTCACTATCCGTTCCTCTCCAAAACACCACATTTTTTACTTTTGGTAAATCTATTCATTCATTAAGTTTTCAAATGGAAAGTATAACATTGCATGGGTCGTTTTTATCTCTTAATTTAGATATCGCATCATTACTATCATTTTGTGAGTGAAAAGCTAATGCAAATCAATCAATTCATATTTTTTCATTCATTATTTTAGCTAATATATCTGCTGACTTTATAGAATCACAAAAAATAACTGTTTCTTCTAACTCTCAATTCTCTCATGCTCTTTCAAATAAATCATCAACTAATGCCTCATTATCTACAAAACTACTCATTATTTCAGAAAACAATTCTTCTGCGTCTCTAACAAGCTCTTTTTTAACTTTAATATTATCTGTATGTTTTGATTCTTCTACTATTGCTGATAATTTTTCTATAAGTTTTATATCTGCATTAGAGTTTGTAACTAGATTATATTCTACACTTGGTGAATATTTACTATTTAAATATTTTTCTAATCAATAATCAAATATTTCTTGTCCAAATAATTTTCTTGTTCCATCATTAGGAGTAGCTGTTATAGGTAAAATAAGAGCTTCTGTTCAGGTTCTTGTTTTTAATGATAATTCTTTTACTACATTTCTATATTCTGATTCCATTTTCACATTATGTGACTCATCTATAAGAATTATATCTATATAATCTAACTTATCTACTATTCTTTCTAATCATGCAGTTTGATATGTAGAAAAAATAATATTATCTTTATTTTCTCATTCTCATAAATCATCTTCTTCATTATCTAAAAGAAAATCCTCTTTATCTGCTTTTGAATGATATGTAAAAATATGTAAAGAATCTAATATTTCTTCTGTAAGTATTGGTGCTTTATTATCTCTACCATAAACTAAATCATCTCTAAATTG
>JAMOTX010000104.1 GCA_027062145.1 Candidatus Altimarinota bacterium
CAATATTTATTTTTAAACTCATCTGATTTAGACCATGCAATTACTGGGTCTTGCCATTTTGGATTATTTGGTAATAGGGAATTGAATTGAACTAATGTTACTGTTTTTTTTGCAGCATCAGGAGTTTTATCTGTTATTTTTCAGTTACATAATGAATCTACAGTTACATAACTATAACTATTATCATATGTAGTTGGTATATTAACAAATAATGATCTAACCATATTTGAAGTATTTGCTGTTTCAGGATTAGGTAATAATCAAGAAACATTAGAAATATTAATTTCTTTTACTCAATTTGGTTTTTTCCAATTTTTAACTTCTTTTCACTTATGAGCAAATGCCATTACTTTTTTCATTATTGGTCAGGCTCATTCTAGACCATTTCATCTATAGTATAATTTACTTCAGTCTGTATTTCATGCCCATGCAACAGTAGTTATTTGAGGTGTATATCAAATAGTCCATAAGTTAGCAGGATATATATCTTTTTTTCAATTTTTTATGTATTGTTTAGTTGAAGTTCAAGTTTTTGCAGCTAATTTTCTATCATTTAGTGTCATATATGTATTCCAAAATTGAGGACGAGTAGCTGAATCACTTAATATATGATTCATTATATATGTTTGATTTTCAGATATAACTTTAGTATATTCTTTTTCTTCTTTTTCTTCTATGATATTTCATTTAGAATCAACTATTTTTAAAATAGGAGTTATATCTTTTTTAATTCACATATTAGCAAATGTAGAATAAGCTGTAGCTAATTCTAATGGTGTCATTTCTCAAGTTCATAATGCTAATGGAGCTCAATAATTACCACGCAGGTTTAATGAATCAACTCATATCTTTTTCATGAAATTTACTATACTTTTTTCTCATCAAGCCATAAAAAACATTTTTATAGCAGGTATATTTCTAGAATTATTAAGAGCAGTAGAAATATTCATCTTTCACATAAATTTACCATCAAAATTTGCAGGAATATATTTATTTCAAAAATCAGTTTTTAAATCAAAAATAACTGATTTACTTCAAATTTTTTCATTATAAATTCACATTGAATAAACGAATGGTTTAAATGTACTTCATGGTTGTAATTTTGAAGTTGTAATATTTACATTTCACTTATTATCTTTGTCAAAATAATCTTTTGATCAAACCATAGTTATGATTTCACCTTTTTCATTATCTATACTTATAACGGCTGCGTTATTTGCTCAAAATTTTTCTTCATTTATTTTAGCTTGTTCTTCGACTATTCTTTCAGCTTCTTCTTGTAATTTTAAATCTAATGTAGTATATATCTTTAATCAACCAATATTTACTATTTTTTCTCAATATTTTTCTTCAAGATATTCTTTTACGAAAAACACAAAATGAGGAGCCTTAATGTTTTCTTTTGATTGTGTGAATTTATATCAAATACCAGTTAAAATAGATTGTTTATAATCTGAAAACTTAATATATCAATCCTCAAGCATTCTTCATAGAACTCTATCTTTTCTTCAAGTTTCATATTCAATAAAATTATCACCAGATTTAATTCTAATACTATTTAGAAATGGAACTAATTCAGAATATTCCATAACACTACATCAATCATTATCTACTCTTATCTCATTTTTGAAATATTCTTTTTTAATATTACAAATAAGAGTTTTATTTGTTCATTCAAGTCTACTAGCCTTTAATCAAGCTATGAAGCTAGTAAATTTTTCTAAATTATTTTTATTTAATATAACATCTTTTTTTGTTATTATTTTAGTAATATCTTTAGGTGTAGTTTTATTGTATATATATGGATATCATACAATTCTTCAAGGGTGATTATATGGAGAGTAATAAGTTGGTCATTTAGGTAATGACGCTAATACAGATGATTCAAATACATTTAAATCCTTAGCGCTTTTATCGAAAAATGTTTTACCTGCTTCTTCAATACCAAAGGCATTATGTCAGTATGATATTTTATTTAAATATAACTCTAATATTTTATCTTTTGATAAATCAGCAGTTAATTTATATGCTAAATAAATTTCTTTAATTTTTCTTTCTAAACTTCTTTCATTTTTAATTATTGTATTTCTAATTAATTGTTGAGTAAGTGTTGATGTTCATGCTACTCATTGAGAACTTCATATTATGTAATTAAATCAAGCCCTAGTTAATCATTTTATATCTACTCATGGATTAGTCCAGTATCTTTTGTCTTCAATAGCAACAATAGCATTTACCATGTTTTTATTAATGTCTTCAAAATCTACATAGGTTCTTTTTTCTTTGAATATTTTATATAATTCTTCTCAGTTTCTATCATATATTATAGATGATTCAGCAATTTCCATATCTTTTAATTTAGATACATCTGGTAATCCTACAATATATTTTTGATATAATATCGCAGACATTACAAATCAAATAATAACAAAAAATGATATACTAAATATAACTATTTTTAAAAAACCATTTTTTCATTTTTTATTTAATATATTTTTTGTTTTTTTACTAACTGATTTTGTATAAGTAGTTTTTAATTTTCTTCTTGTACTTGAAGTCGGTTTTTTATTTATTGTCATTTTTTTTCTTTAAAATTTAAATGGATTTAAATCTGATAGATAGTCTTCTCAAATTATTATTTCAATATTTGCTCAGTTTTTTGAATACTTAGGGAAATCAGTTTCTATAAATTTAGCATTTGTAAATTCTTTTAATAATTGAATAGTTTTTGATGATTCTTTTATTCAATTAAATAATATAGTTGATTTTTTATAGATTATATCTGTGTTTCAAATAGAGTTTGTTTGAGGAATATTGAATCAATATCTTATTATCTCATTACTTAAAGCTCAAGCTAAGTGATTTACTTTTAATGAATTAAATATATTTATTTGATAGTTTTCTTTAAATAATTCAGGTGTATTAAATACTATATCTGTGTATCTTTGTAATTTAGAATAATTATTTAAATTTTCAGCATTTGTTCATTCTGCTAACAAAACTGACATTCATCAGAAGTAACTTCTGTTTGGTGTATATAAGAATCATCATTTTGCACATATATCACTTCAGTAAAAACATGAATCATTTAAATTTGACGATATTATTTTATAGTCAGAAGAAGAGTTTAATGTATAAGCTAATTTTAATAAAGTTGATAATTTTAAATCAGTATAAAGATATTTATTAAATACTTCATATAGTTCTTTTATTTTTCAAGGTGAAGTTAGGAAATAACTTCATGTTAATTTATTTTTTATTGCTTTTATTA
Source organism: Candidatus Altimarinota bacterium (assembly GCA_027062145.1). Taxonomy (GTDB): domain Bacteria; phylum Patescibacteriota; class Gracilibacteria; order BD1-5; family UBA6164; genus UBA6164. The sequence continues at coordinate 3,272 of JAMOTX010000104.1, forward strand.
CCTGCTGTTGCCTGATTGACCTATCAAAATCACTTGTTGAATGTCTACTTCTTGCATATTTTAATGCATTATCTCAATCAAATATCCAAGTTCATTTTTTAAAAACTAGAGTTCTATATCACCAGTTTTTATCAGGATATCTATCATCAACAAATTGTTTTGGAATAGTTATCTCTATTCATCATATAGTGTCAATAATTTGTATAAATCAATTGAAATCAATATTTATAAAATAATCAATTTTTTCTCAAGTTATTTCTGTTATTTTAGATTTTAAAATATTCATTCATATTTTCTTTGACTCGTTATTGAATTTATATTTAGCATATAGTCAATTAATTTTTCATGCATCTTTTTCTAATTTATTTAATTCTGGATATTCTACATACAAATCTCTAGGAATAGATAACATACTAATTATTTTAGTCTTTGTATTTATACTAGTTAAAATTATAGTATCTGTTAAATTAGGAGCATCATGATTACCTCATCATCTTCAAACAACTAAAATATTTATTTTATCTTTTTGATTTTTCTTTTCTATAAATTTTTTTATTTTATCTGATTGTACATTGTCGCTATTGTTATTTTTTTTATCAATTTCTCATGAGTTACTGTTTATTATAACTCAAGTTCATGTTGATTGATCTATTTCAAAATTAAAAAAATTAGTATTTTTGATTACAAAAATACCTATCAAAAAAATTATAAATAACGAAATTATTCAAACTATATTTGTTACAAGGGGAGATGGTTTATTTATGTTATGTTTTTTAAACGACATAATATGATTTTTTCTTAAAAATATGGCTTTATTTTATTAAAAAAAACTGATTTTACAATTTATTTTTTATAAATTATTTTTAGCTTTGTGTCAATAAAATTAATACTTATTTTTTTTATTTTAAGTCTTTTTAAATATAATAAATATATATTAATTATTAGCTTTTTTTTATGGAAAAAATAAATGACGTTTTAAATGAAATTTCAAAAAAAATA
>JAMOTX010000105.1 GCA_027062145.1 Candidatus Altimarinota bacterium
TTTGTTAAATCTAGCTTTCAATCTTTAATATATTCTGATAATTCATTATTGTTATCGTCTGCAAATGCTAATTCAAGTGTTCAATATCATACTAATGCAATAATAGCTAAAGCTTTAATTTTTCATTTTAAAGATTTAGTTTTACTTAAGGCACTTTTAAATATAGATTTTGCTGTTTTTCAATTTTCAAATACAGATCAAGTTTTATATAACCTTTGTCATATAGTTATTGTACCTTTTCACATATCATATATATCTTTTATTGGTTTTCCTAAATATTTAAATTTATTAATTACTCATTTTTCATTTAGAAAAAAATATCAATCAAGAGTTAGCAATCATCATGCTATTGCAGCTTGTTCAGCTTTCATAAATGTTGGAGGCATTGTTTTCCAATCTACTCATGCATCACTGATCATCATTACTGGTCAAACAATAGGTAATAGGTATGGTAATTCATTTTTTAAACTTTCAAAAAATGGTTCTTCTGAAGCGGCAGCTAATCATCCAATTGCGATAATAGGTAATTTATCGAATATACCTTTTATTAATTCAGGTGATTTTTTTGCTAATTCATTCATTTGTTTTAAGAATGCTTTGGCTTCATTTGGACTTCTTAATTCAAAAAGTAAGCTATCTCATAATTTAGATACTTTTGAAATATCAATAGATTCAGCTATTTTTTTAAATGGGTTTAAATTCAATCTTCATAATGCAATTCTAGCTTGACTAGCTCATATTTTTTCAAGATTTCTATTAAAATCCTGTAAAGCGCTTTCTATTCAAAATCAAAGTCATTTATTTTTAATATCTCTTAAATCGAAACTATGCTTAGATGCATATTTTTTACTCATTTTGTTAGACATATCATTTTGCAATTCACTATAATTAGGATGTTTTTTTACATCCAAACTAATATTTGTTGCTTTTTCAAATTCTGCTACCTCTTTATAAAATTTATTTATATCTCAATTAGAAGCTTTCATCATTTCTAATATTGCAAAATTTTTCTTTACTTCTGCTAGATTAGATAATGCTTCTTTAAGAAATTTAGTTCATTGAACAGTTTCTTTTGATGCAGAAAGGGCTTTTTCAATTTTAGTAAAATTTTCTATTTGTTTTACATTTCAGTGAAGAAGGGAGTCTTTTAATAATTTTATTCAGTCAACTCATGAGTTAGTAGGGAGAATTGTTTCAATTAATAACTTACTTGATAGAGCTGAGATACTTCATAAAATATTTAAAAATAATCATCCTTTTCTATATAATAATGCAACAAGAATTGCTTTATCTTTTTCTTCCATTTCTGAAATATTTTCGTATAAATCGTCTATACTGATTACTTCAGATAATCAAAGAGCTGATAATGATAGAGTTATTACTTCTCATCATTTTTCTGCAAAATTCATAGCTATATCACTAACTGATATGATATTTGCTGATAATAATCAAAACATAAATCATACTGAGTTTTTACCTCATTCTAGCATTAACGGTATAATATCTTTAAGTTGTAATTCATGATCAACATTTATTCTTGATTGAATTTTTTCTATATTAGAACCGTCTATTGTTAAATATTCTCATATTAAATCTCCTAAATCTTTAACTTGTTCAGTTGTAAGTGTCTTTTCATACTTTAATTCCAAATCTTTTTGTACTTTAGATATTAGTATTACTTTATATTTATCTGCTTTTTCTTCTAATAATTTATTGATTTCTAAGTCTTTAAATTCTTTAGTTAAATCATTTAGAGTAATTCATTCTCATGATTTAATTTTTTCATAAAAGTATTGTATTTTTCCAGTTGTTAATTTTTTAGGATTGCTTAGTATATTGTCTATATATTCTTCTTTACCAGGAAATGTTTTTAAAAGAGTTGTTTTAATATTGTTTTTAGTTGCTTCAATCTGATCTGTATTTAAAGCTTCAGTTACTTTTTCTTTTATTTCTTTAGCTTTTTCAATTTTTTTTCAAAATCAAAAAATATTTAGTATAAATAGCATTACAGTTGCAAATATTCACATAAGACCTCATTTAGCTTCCATTGCTTTTAATGATTCTACAAATCAAGTTATCCCTCAAATATTTTTAACAACATCTTTTGTTTTTGAAGCTAGTTTTTTAGTTTGCTCTCATATTTCAGAATCATCTAATTTTCATAAAATATCTTTTGCTTGTTCTTTAGATTGTTCTTGAAATTTTTCTCATTTTTTAATAGTTTCAGATAAGTAGTCTTGAGATTTTTGAACTGTTTCATTAGCTTGAATTCTTTTTTTTAGAATATCTAATTTAGCTTTAGCTAGTTCAGACACACTACTAATTCATTCTTGAATTTTTTGAACTTCTTTCATAGTAAAAGCAGTATCTTTATATTCTTGTAATTCTTTTTGAGATACTTCTATATTAAACTTTTCTTTAAGTTCTGATATTTTAAATTTTTCTTCTATTGAATCATTAAAAGTTTCAACAGATCATTTAGGTCAGTTAGCCATAATTTATTATTAATAATATTTACTTTATTTTATCATACTTTTAGTATTAAAACAAAAAAAACACACTTTTTAAGGTGTGTTAAATCTATTATCCATTTTCTTTTTAATTTCTTCTTTTGTATTATGAAGAATATTTTGTGCAGAATAAGGTATTTCATCTGTTAAAGGTATTTCTACTCAAGGTATTAAATTAATTATTTCACTTAATCAATTGTTTGATAAGAGGTTATCTATATAACTTGCTCAAAAGTGTCTTTCGTCATATCAACCAATATATCATATCAATGAATCATTTAATGCTCATCATAATGTTCATAAATAAACTCATCAAGTTGAATATAATATTGTATTATATATTACGTCAGTAGATTTTTCATATAATGATTTATCTTCTCCTTGCGCAATTTCAGAAATAGTACTAAGCGCAAATGTTCAAGCTAGAATTTTTTTATAATTTGCTCTTCATTCTTTTGAAGCTAAAGGTCATCTAAGGTTTTTAAAATTATAAGCATCAAATTTAGAATATTGAAATCATCTAACAGGTAGATATACAGCTGTTTTAGGTATAATTAAAGCAGAATTTTGTATCCAGTGATCTGAATAATCTTTTTGTTCTCACTTTTTTATAAAATCCCAATAGTCTTTAAATATTTTTTTAATTAATCAGTTTTCTCATCCTTTTGTTTTAAATTCTTTTTTTCATTCCTCACTTAGAGATGATTTAAAATTAGAACTTAAATTTTTAATAGTAGTCATTAAATCAAATCAAGTAATTTTTTCTATTATTTTTGCTTGTGTTTCAGGTGTTAAAGTATCAAATTCTACTTTTTTTCAGAATCTATCAACTATTTCTCCTTTTTTATCAGTACTAAATTTTAAATTTTTATTTATTTCTGTTCATTTTAATTTTTCAAATTTATTTGTTATAGATATAGATTCTCATTTATTAAGAAAAGAAAAAAGATCTTTGTTTGTTTTAAAATCATTATTAATAGATTCACTTATTTTTTTTATATTTACTCCTGATTCTATTTGTATTTCGTTTTTATAAAGATTATATATTTTTCAATCAGTACTTCTTTCAATTTTATATTCTCAAATAGTTATATATTCTCATTTTTTTATTCAAATAATTTCTTTTTCTATAATATCTTTTGCATTAGGTAATGGCTCATTTAATCATTTATTTTTTTCTATAGTATTTTTATTAAACTCTGGTTTAGTTTTAGTTCCATCTGGATTCAAAGTTTTTGCATTTTTATCTATAGGAGCCTCAGTAGACCATGTATAGCTTACTTTTTTTCTAAGATTTTTTTCTGCAACATTTCTAATTCTTCCATCTGTATCTCTATATTTTCAATCTGCTCATTTTATGTATTCTTTTCAATTTTTATGAATAAATACTTCTCATACTTCTTGTTCTACTGCTTCAACTTTATTTTCTTTATTTAGTCTATATTTGAATTTTTCAGCTGTAATTCATGCTCATTTAAATGCTGCAGCCATAACAAAGGCTTGAATAATTGTTTCAGCTGTCCATTCTCCTGGTTCAAATAAAATTCATTCAAAACTTAATCATAGTGCAGAAAAAGTTATACCTTCTCATAGTAATTGTTTACCTAATATAAGTTTTTGTTGCATTAATGGCTTTGTTGCATCTAGAGTTAATCAAGCTGCTTTATATAATCAATTTAATGCTTTAAAAGCTCACATAAATGCTACTGATTGATATAATCATTCAGTAGAATACATATTTTTACCTTCAAT
>JAMOTX010000106.1 GCA_027062145.1 Candidatus Altimarinota bacterium
CCAACTTAAAATAGTTTTATCTTTTAATCTTCAAGCTATAAGTTTTCTTTCTCATTTTTTTAATAAAACTTTTGTATAATCAAAATCATTAAAATCTATTTCTTGCCACTCAATAGGTTTATTAAAATCTAATAATTCTTTATCTTTTGCATAAAAAAATAACCACTCCTTATTTTTCTTTAATTTACTATCTTCTCATCATCAACTAACACCAGCACTAGATTTTACTTTTACAGCTATCTGATTTATATAATTCTTATCACCAAAAATAATATCTTGTAAAAATGTGTATCTGTGGCTTTCTCTTATATCTTCCTTTGTGTCTCACAAACTAGTAAAAAATCATCCATCTTCTCTCATCAATTCTTTAGCTAATCTCAATCTATTTTCCATCATAGATAACCAGCTACTATGATTATAATTGTCTTTATATACAAAACCATCATTTAAAGTATTATATGGTGGGTCTATATAAATAGTTTTTACTTGCTCTTTGTATTTATCTTGTATTGTTTTCAAGGCTTGAAAATTTTCACTTTTTATAAGTAAACCATCAAGTTTTTCTTCCAAATCATCAAATAAACTTAATAATTCAAACTTTTTATTTTCATCTAAATATTGTGTGTCTATTGGCAGTTTTAGGTATTTTTCATCTTCAAAAATATCTTCTTCTTTAAAACCTTCCTCTACAAGTTTTAATTCATCTTTCCACTCATCAATTTGTCCTTGTGTTATCAAACCTAAAACAAAATTTTTATCTCCGCCTGCTTCTAAAATTTTATCAATACTTACTACATAATTGGCTTTTACAACAGCTTTTTTTGTTTCCCAAATAAGTTTTTTAATTTCTTCTATTTGAGATAAAATTTCAATAAAATCTTTTATTACTTGTTCAAAAGTTTCTATTATTTTTTTTGTATTCTCTTGCAAAATAGTTTCCAAAACTTCTTTTTTTTCTTCTAGTTTTTCTTTTAATTTCTCAAATCTTTCAAAGTTTAAAACATCTTCCAGTTTTATCCTTTCTCATTCAACTTGTGAAGACAAAATAATAATATTTTTTATTTTTTGTAAATTTTCATAGTATCTATAAATATCATCTGTATCTTGTATCTCATCAAATAACTTTTTAACCTCTTCTTGTTGTTCTGTCAATACATCTTTTTCTTTTAAATCTAGTATTTCATTTACAAAGTCTAAAATAGCTTTTTTCTTTACAAAAATATATTCTTCTAAACTTATTTTTTGATAAACAAAATAAGCTAATTCTTCTAGTAAAAAAGCTTTTAGCTTTTGGTGTATAAAATAATCTTTTCACCATTTTTTTAAAAAATCATTTAATAGTTGTTTAAAATTCTTATCTATTTGTATATTTATCCCTTCTTTTTCTAGTTTTTCTTTCAATTCTTTTAATTCACTTTCACTAATTTCTTTTCTTTGTCAATTTTTATATCTTTTCCAATTATAAAAAATAACTTTTATTTTATTATCTTCTTTTATAACCTCTATTTCATTATTTTCTTTTTCTTCATCATCCTTTTTCAAAAACTCTATTTCATCTTCAAAAAATCCTACTTTTATTGTATTTTCTACATCCTTTGTTTTTACAAAATAGCTATCTTTTGTGCTCCAAGTAAATTCTGTGTCTTTCCCACTATAAGGAATCCTATATTTAAAACTATCAAATCTTGACTTAAAATACCCAAAATCTCATCATTTATAATACAAAGCAAAAAAATCAAGTACCCATTTATACACTTTTTCATTATCATTTCCTAGTTTTTCAATATCATCTATTGCTTTTTGTAAAACTTCTTCAAAATCTTTTTTAAACCAGTTATTTATTTTATAACTTCAAAAATCAAGCCATTGGTTTATTTTTACTTTATCATCTTTTATTTCTACTTCAAATCCTAAAATATCTGACAAAGCATTTGTAAATTTTTCTTGTAGTTGCATATAAATTTATTTTATAAATTAAAACTGTTGAAAGTTCTAATGTTATCAACTAAATTTTCAAGTGAAACCAATTCATCTTGTTGGTGCAATCATCAAGCTGAACAAAAATCATAAATATTTTGCAATTTTCTTAGTTTGTCTCATTGAGAAAGGTTATTTAACTTGTTATGTAGTGTTCCTATACTTCAAATCAAATTCGATATTCAATCTGAACTTTCATTAAATATTTTTTCCTTAATTGTATATTCTACCACATATCTTAATTTTGCTAAATTTTCTGCTATTGTAGCTTCTATATTGTCTATATCATTTTTTATTTCATCCTGCTTGTTTACAAAATCTATCAAATCCTGCTTGAAAACATCATAAATATCTTTGTCATTATATTTTACAATATAGCTTCATTTACTAGATTTATCTATCATATATACTCTTTTTGTATCTGATTTAATACTTTTATTTAAAAACTTATAAAATAAGTTATCATGAGTTAATATAAAAATTTGACTAACTTTACTTATATTATTATTGCTAATTTTAAAAAAATCTCTTATAAAATTCGCAAGTTTTACTCTTTTTTTGTGATCATAACTATTTACAGGGTCATCAAAAACCACTATACAATCTTTTATTTTATCCTGATTTTTATTTAATAAAGCAAAAAACAAGGCTAATCAAATAGCTTTCAATTCTCATTCACTTAATTGTTTTAAATCTATTTCTCTTTTATTATTTTTTACCACAAAAGCACTTGTAAGCTCTTCTTTTTCTCAAATTTTTTCCTTAAAAGTTAGTTTCAAATGTTCAAATCACAATTTCTCTAAATAATCATTTATTTCTTTTAAATCTTCTGATACTTCCTTTTGTTCCTTCTTTATACTATATAAATAGTCATTTAGTTTGCCTTTTTTTTCTTGTAAATCATTTTTCAATTTTTCTTGATCTATTTTATTATTTTCAAGTAAATATTTTTTACAAATTTCCTTATTTTTTTCTATAAACTCAAAATATCTTTTTTTTAAAGTTTTATCTATATCCTCAATATATTTGTTTATTAACTGTATCTCATCTTCTTCTGTAAGTTTTAACAAAATTCTTTCTAAAACTTCTTTTTCAGCTTGTTTTTCCTCTAAATTTTCAAACTGACTTAACAACTCACTAAGTATATCAATCTCATCTTTTATTTTTTGATAATCTTCAAAAAGATTTTTAATTCATTTTCACAAAAGTAAAAGTTTATTTTTAAATTTTTCATTTTTCTTTTTTTCAGCACTTTTACCCAAATATGTAGGAATATATAAGTTTCTTTCTACAAAATACTTATCAAAAACTATCACTTTTCATTTTAGGTTATCTTTTGATATTTTTCCTTCTTTTTGATTATTATCTATAAAACCTTTAATATTCAAACTTCATAGTTTTCATTTTTCTTTTAAATCTGATTTATAATCATTTCATAATACATCACTTCATCAAGCTTGTTTTTTTAATAAAGCTGTAAAACTACTTTTTCCATAACCATTATAAGCAAATATAATATTCACATTTGAAAAACCATAATCTTTTTTTTCTTTTTTTCTTATCAAAAAAGTTTTACTATCAAATCAATCAATAAAAATATTACTCTCTTTTATACTAAAATGTGTTATTTTTGGCATAATTATTTTTTAAATTATAAATCATTAAAGTCTTCTAAAAGTTCTACAAATACTTTTGCATTATCTTTTTCAAATTATACATTTGTGAAATCACAAATATTATCTCATATTTTTTTATAATTTTCATAAGTGATTTTTTGAGTAAATCCATATCCCTGTAAACCACATTTTTGTTTAACATATTCTTACAGTAAGATTTCAGGGCTTTTAATTTTTAACACATTGTATGCAAACTTAAAATAATCAAAACAACTCAAATAATATATTTTTTCATAGCTTTTTAATTATAAAAGGATCTTGGGTACTATAGATAAAAAATTAAATAAAATTAGAATAATTTTTTAATCTCATTGTAAAGATTTTTGTTCTGAAGTCTACAGTTAAATCTAAATTCACATTCCTTAAGATACAAAGGAAATTTTTGGTTACCTTCCGAAAAAGTGTGTAAACAAGAAAGCAGGAAAAGTATTAAGAGAAGTATAAAGAAATATTAATCTAGGGTCTTGGGTACTATAGATAAAAAATTAAATAAAATTAGAATAATTTTTAAGCAACTTTTTAATTTCATTGTAAAGATTTTTGTTCTGAAGTCTACAATTAAATCTAAATTCACATTCTTTAAGG
>JAMOTX010000107.1 GCA_027062145.1 Candidatus Altimarinota bacterium
ATAGATATTATGATAAAGATACAGGTCAGTATAGGGAGAGGACGATTAATTTAGAAGATTATTTTAATGTTTTATATCCTTTGTGGCATTTGGCTAAGATTGTCAGAAATGAGGGAGATAATAAAAAAATATTTGTTATTACTAGAACAAATGAATTTGAAAATATAAGTATTAATTTATTGAAACAGATTTTAGTAGAATACGTTCATTTAATATATTGATTTAAAAGGAATAAACTGGAAAAGCAAATTAACTTTCTTACAGCACATAGTGTCAAGTGATTAGAAGCAGAAGTTGTAATTCTGCTTGATCCTGTCAGATTTCCTTTATTACATAAAGATAATTTTATTGAATTGTTGTTTGATAGAACAGTTGAGGATTTACTTGAAGAGGAAAGAAGGTTATTTTATGTGGCTGTAACAAGAACTTTAGATAAATTGTATTACTTTTATGATGGATATTCGAATATTGAAGATATCTATAGTTATTTTAGGTTTTTGAAACAGTATAATACTTTAGATGAGTGAGAAGAAGAATATTTTAGTTCTAAAGAATATTTTGATGAGGAAGAATTGATTTTTTAGATTTTTAAATACTTTAAAATGAATAGATTTCCATTGGAAATAAAGGATAATAATGTTATGATACAAATAATAAATGCACCATTAGATAAAAATTTAGTAGTTGTTTGACATCCTTGAACTTGAAAAACTGTAGCTGCTGTTCATAGATTTGTTAGATTATATAAAGAAGGTAAGAAAGTATTGTTTTTATGTTATAATAATCTTTTAAGACAATGGATTTTAAAAGTTCTTTTAAATGAATTTAAGTTGTCGGAGTATATTAAAAACAATGTAAGAACACTTGATAGTTTTTTTGGAAAAATTCAAAGGAAATATTATTCTGATGAAAGAGAACCTAAATATGTGAATAAAATGTCTTTGGAAGAAATTAACAATTTAATTGATTATTATAAGACTATTGAACAATATGATGCTATTATTATTGATGAATGACAAGATTTTAGTTTAGAAATTTTAGAAAATTTAGAAAAATTAACTAATCATATAAGCATTTTTATGGATAAATTACAAATTATAAATGTATTTTTATGACATACTTCAATTGATTATGAATTTTTAGAAGAACAAAAGGATTATCGTTTATTATTTTTATATAAGAATTATAGAACTCCACGCAATATTTATGAAACTGCTTTTTCTTGGTTTGTTTCTGAAAATGAAGATTTAATGTATACTGAAAGTATTATATCAACAGAGTGAAAACTAGATAGAGTGAAGGATATAAATATTAAAGAAATTGTAGATGATATAGTAAAGTTTTGGGAAACAAATAAATGAAGTTTATGAGTTTTTTTGAATAAAATTGTAAATGTAGAAAATTTATATTCTATTATGTCCGAACGCTTAGGGAAAAGTAATGTGCGTATGTATACATCTAGAGATAAAGAGGAAGATATTGATTTTCATAATAAAATTATAATAACAACTTTTAAATCGGCAAAATGATTAGAATTCGATAATGTAATTGTTCTAATTACTCCTGAAGATAGAGGTTTAGAAAATATTAATAAACAATTATTTGTTTTATCTACTAGAACAAGAAATAATATAAAATTTTATTTTTTAAATGATAATCAGTTGTAAATGTATAAAGATGTCTTACAGATAATTAAGTGAGTTCCTAAAGATGATAAACAGGAAATAATTTTGTATTTAGAAAAACATATAAATGAGTTAAAAAAAATAAAAGATCTTAGCTATATAGAAAAACAGGAAATTTATAAGTTATTTGAGGATTTAATTTTAGAATTAAGAACAAAATTTTTCCCTTTTAAAAGAATATCTGAAATAGAGCCAGTATTTCAGCATTTAATAAATTTACATATTGATTTACTTGTTGATTTAAAGAAACAATGAATAGAAAATTATTTTGATATGTTTAAATGAACTTGAGAGTATTGGATTTTGAAAGCTTTATCAACATTTAGATTTGCTGATAATATAAATAGATTATCTGATTTTTTGTTAAATAGATCTTCTAAAGTTTTTAACTATTTGTATAATGCATATCAACTGGAAAAAGATGATGAGTTAGTTTTTAAAATATTTAAACAGTTTATTTCAAGATTATTTTCTACACCTGAATATGTATCTGAACAGTCAAGAAAACAAGTAATTCAAAATTTGGTAAAAGATGATAATTTCAAATTTTTTTATGAAATAGAAAAATATAAAAAATATATAGAAAGGAACATCTTTGATGAAGAATTGGATTTAAAAGAATTAAAACAAGAGATAGGAAGAGAAAAGATAGATTTGTCTGATTTTAGAATATGATTAATTTTTTGAAGTAGAAAATCTGTTAAAGCATTTAAAAATTATAAAAAAAAACAGAAAGCTTTAGATTTCATTAGAGAGTTATGATTAAAAGATTTTGATACTAATTTTGAAATTTTAGAAACGGATTTTAAAAAACAGAAAAATTTAAATGTAAATGTTATAAAAAATAGATTGTTTGGAATATGAGATAAGTTGGATATTATTTTGTGTTTTGAGTTAGATCACAAAACAAATTTTTATGATAATTTATTGAATGATCAAGACATTGGTTGGAGAATTATTTTAAATACCAAAGAAGTTACAGGTTCTAATCAGTCTGGACAGCATTTTTCAATTGAGAAGTTTAAAAAGATGCTTAAGAAAGGAATTGATAACTATCTCACAAATACATCTTGAGATTTAAATTTATCTGATATTTGAAAAAAAGCGACAAATAATGATATAGATTTTGATATAAATTGGAGAGAAAAACATAGAATTTTTTCAAAAAATTTTGAATGATATTTTATAGATTACTATACTGATGAAAAAGGGAAATATACTCCATTAGGAAAGTTAGTGCATGATATTAAGTATACTGATTTATCAGAAGAACAGATAAATTTAAAAATAAAAGAAATTTTGAAATATATACCAGATATAAAAAAGCTTTTTTGAAAAGTTGATTTAATAATACCTGTACCATTCTCGATAGATAGAAAAGTTCAGCCTGTTTATGTATTATCAAAAAAAATATCAAAAAAATTTAATATTCCTGTTTATGATAATGTTTTAATAAAATGAAAGCAAACTAAACCATTAAAAGATTTAACTAAGAATGAAAGGATAGAAGAAATTAGTTGAGCATTTATTATAGAAAATAAAAATTTACTTAATTGAAAGGATATACTTATATTTGATGATATTTATGATTCTTGAATAACAATAAATGAAATTTGTAATGTTTTAAGAGAAAAAGCTAATATAAATAAAATTTATGTATTGACTTTAACTAAAACAAGAAAAGAATGTGCTTTATCTTATAAAGTTTAGAAATGAAGGTATTTATTAGTTGATCTAGAAGTATAAAAAAATTAAATAATTTGGTTTGAAAAAAAATTGATGAATATATAAATAAAAGTAGTATTTTTTTGATTTGAGATGCTATTTGAGTTGATGAGTTAGTTCAGAGGTATTTAGTTAAAAAATGATATTTTAATGTAGAAATTTATACTGCAGAAATTAAACCGAGAATTTTAGAATCTGAAAAATTTAAAGTTATTAATTTTTATATAGAAAATAAAAAGTGAAGACAGAAGCAAAAAATTAAAGATATAAAAATGACTGAATTGGCGGATGTTTTGTTGGTAATTTGGGATTGAGAAAGTAGATGAAGTTATGAAAATATTTTAAGATGATTAAAATTATGAAAGAAAGTAGAAGTATTTTTTAATGGAAAATTTTTAGAAAATGTTTTTTATGAGCAGATAAAAGAAATTTTTTATGAAAATCATAAGTTTTCTATATCAGAGTATATAAAGGAGTTTAAAATAAAGTTAACAACAAAGGAGATAAGAAAGTTATTAGAAGATTATTATATACTTAAATGAGATAAGATATTAATCAAGGAATGAGTAGTAATTGAAAAAAATAGATATTGAAAGTCAGTTTTTAGATTTGACAAAAAGATATTGGATGAGGTATGTAAAAGTAAGTTGTATCAATATAATCAGAATAGTTTTTTAGGTATGTAAAAAATTTTAAAAAAATACTGATTTAGAGTCCAAAAATCAGTTTTTGAATGTGATATCGAAAGTGAAACAAAGTATAAAAAATTGTTGAAAGAAATTGAAAGATGTTTAGAAGTTTGTAGTAAAGATGAT
>JAMOTX010000108.1 GCA_027062145.1 Candidatus Altimarinota bacterium
AAGAAAAATTACTTGAGCAAGAAATAACAATTTAAAAAATTCTATAGAAGTTTTATCTTCTGAAAAACAAAAATTAGAAGAAACAATATCAACACTTATTAAAAGAATTGAAGATTTATTATCAAAGGCTTTTGAAAGTAAAAGACCAGTGGTAGTGTGAGGGAGCACAGAGTAGGAAGATTTAGCAATGGTTTATTGTAATGCTGATAAGGTAAAGAAAGAGTTATGATAGAAAGCAAAGGTTGATTTAGAAGAAAGAATAGGGAGTATGTTGGGTTTTATGGGTAAGATAAATTTAGGATCTAATTCATGTAAATGATAAAATATATTATTAGATTGGATGATATTACTTCTTGAATAAATTGGAATAATTTTAATAAAATGGAAGACATTTTTGATAAATATTGAGTTAAACCAATTATTTGAGTGGTTCCTAATAATAAGGATAGTTATTTAAATAGGTTTGATTGAATACCTGAAAATAGATTTTGGGAGAAAATAAATGAATTGTATAAAAAATGATGGGTGCTAGCTCAGCACTGATATGAACATATTGATATTACTTCAAGTAGTTGATTATTAAAAATAAATAATAGAAGTGAGTTTAGTTGATTATCCTATGAAGAACAAGTAGAAAGAATTAAAAAATGAAAAGATATATTGGAAAGTAAAATATGACATTGATATAAAGTAAAAATGTTTATGCCTCCTGACCATAGTTTTGATAAAAATACATTAAAAGTATTAAAAAATCTATGAATAGAATATGTAACAGATTGATTTTGATTATATCCTTTTACTAAATATTGAATTAAATTTTTACCACAACAACTATGGTCTTTTAGAAATAGTATTTATTGAATAAAAATTTGATATGCTACTATATGCTTACATTTAGACGAGATTGCTTCAAATAATAAAAGATTTTTTAAAAAGGCAGAAGATTTTATAAGAAAAAATAAAAATAATATAATTAGTTGAGAAGATATTTTTAAGCTTGATTATACAAATACTTTTCCTAAGAAAATATTAAATTACTTGTTTGATAAGTATTTAAGGATATTATTGAGCGGATTTAAGGTTTTAAAGAAGGTAAGATGATAAAAATTAAGTGAAAATATTATTGATTAATTCCATTTCAAGAATATTGGTTTACTAACTCAATTGAAGAGATAGATAATAAGGCTATAAACTCAAAATTGTCCAATATTTTTATTTATCAATCTACTAACTCTAACTTGTTTGACTTTGATAAAGAATTAGAAAAAACTTTTAGGAAAGTTATTTTTTATACCTGAATTATTGAACTTAGTAAAAATTTAGAAGATATTTTTAGATCTTTCTCATCAACAATTAGAAATAAAATTAATAAAGTTAGAAGGGTAATTGACAGAGAAAATGATTATGGATATTGAGAAATGGAGATAGAGACAAGATATTATTTTTCTGGAAATTCAAATCTTGAAAAAGTATTTAAGGAATTTATTGAATTTTATAATAATGAATTTGCTAAATATAAGTTAGTTTCTAAATTAACTTATAGTATTGTAAAAAAATACGTTAATAATCTGTTAATTGCAGAAGTAAAAATTAATTGACAACCTAATTTATATCATGTTTATTTAATAGATAAAGTTACTTGAATAGCTAGATTAGAATATTCTGTTTCTAAAATCAATGTAAATAAAAATTTTAAAAGATTATTGTGATGGTTAAATAGTTATTTACATTTTAAAGATATGGAATATTTAAAAAATGAATGATTTAAGATATATGATTTTGGATGACTGTATTTATGAGAATCAAATTGATATAAAGAATTAGAAGCTCAAAAACAGATAACACAATATAAGATGAAATTTCATCCAGAAGTAGTTATGCAGTATCATTATATTAAAGAATCTATATTGTATTCGATATTAAAAAGACTTTATTTGATAGTTTTTAGTTAGATGATTTTATTTTCGTTATAAACTTAGCAATATGACTGAAATAATAAAAGAAATTAATAAAATAAATAAATTAAATTGTACTAAATGAGTAAAAGAAACTTTAATTAATGAATTAAAGACTATTTTAAAATTATCTGAAATAATAAATGAGAATTTTTATAAAATAGTAGATGAGATACTCAAAATTAAATGAAAAGTTATAGTTACATGAATGTGAAAATCTTGATTAATTTGAAAAAAAATAGCAGCAACCTTAGCTTCTACTTGAACACCATCATTTTTTGTACATCCTTGAGAAGCATTTCATTGAGATTTATGAATGATTACGAAAGATGATATAGTAGTAATGATTTCTAATTCTTGAAATACAGAAGAAGTTGTAAAGTTAATGCCTGTTATAAAAAAGTATATTTGAAGTAAAATAATTTGAATAACTTGAAATCCTAATTCTATTTTAGCAAAAGAAAGTGATTATAAATTACTTTATGAAATAAAAAAAGAATGATATTTAAATTTACCTCCTATGGCATCTACTACAGCTCAGTTAGTAATATGAGATTTGATAGCTACTGCTTTGATGGAAAAAAGATGATTTAAAAAAGAAGATTTTGCTTTATTTCATCCTGGTTGAACTTTAGGTAAAAAATTACTACTAAGTATAGAAAATATTTTCAATAAAATTTGAGTGGCTAAAGAAAAAGTAGCAGTTTATCTTGAAGATAATTTAAAAGATGTTATTGTTTAAAATAACAGAATGATGAAAATGATGAGTTGTAGTTGTTGATGAAGAAAATAAAGTTTTAGGAGTTTTTACAGATTGAGATTTAAGAAGATTTATTCAAAAGAATGGGATAGATTTTATTGAAAAGGTTAAAATAAAAGATGTTATGACGAAAAATCCTAAAGTAGCATCAATAACTCAGAAAGCTGTTAATGTTTTAAATGTTATGGAAGCAAATAATATAACTTTTATTCCAATAGTAGATGAAAAACGAAAACTACTTTGAGCTATTAATATACATGATATTGTTAAAGAATGAATTAAATAAATTTTAGATTTTTAAATTAACCTTATGAATAAACATAAAGTTTTAATAGTTTTGCCTTGTAGATTATGAAGTACAAGGTTACCGGAAAAGCATCTAATTGAGTTACCAAATTGAAAAACAATTTTTCAAATGACTTATGAAGCTTGTTTGAAAGCAGAAGCTGATAAAGTAATAATAGCAACAGATAGTGAGAAAATAGTAGAAAGAGCAAAACAATTTACAGATGATGTAGAATTGACTTCTCCTAATCATAAGACTTGAAGTGATAGAGTTGCTGAAGTAGCTGAAAGATATCCTAAATATGATATAGTTTTAAATATTCAATGAGATGAGCCACTTGTAGATGTAAACACTATAAATGAAATAATAGACGGAATTATAAATTCTGATGAAAATGTGGTAATGTGTACAGCTATGACAAAATTTAAAGAAATAGAGGAAGTTAAAAAACCACATAATGTAAAAGTAATTACTGATAAAAATGGTTTAGCTTTGTATTTTTCAAGAAATATTATTCCATTTGATAGAGATTTTAGCTTATGAAAAAAGGAGGAATTAGACTTGTGAAATTATAGAAAGCATCTTGGTTTATATGCATATAAAAGAGAATTTTTACTAAAATATGTAGAAATGGAGCAAACTTTTGCTGAAAAGATGGAAAGTTTAGAGCAGTTAAGAATTTTAGAGAATTGATATAAAATAAAAGTTATTGAAACTTTTTATGATAGTATTTGAATAGATACTAAAGAAGATTTAGAAAAGCTAGAAAAAATTTTAAAAGATAACAATATTAGATGAGAATAATATATCCTAAAAAGTTTTTTTGAAGTAGAAATAAAATTATTTTAGAATATTGTAAATGAAAAAAAGTTTTACATATTTGAGCATGTGATGCACCATATACAAAACAAAAATATAATTGAGAATTATGACTTTTGCTTTATAAGGAAATTGATAGAGTTTGTAAAGAACAACTAGGGATTGATTTAGATAAAGAAAGTATAGGTTTTTTAAATTCAAAAAGTGATTTTAAGAATTCAAAAGTTATTTATTTTGATATGAATAGATTATGAGAATTAAATTTTAAGCCAGATGTAATAATTTTTTGAGAAATAATAGAACATTTGTTTAATCCTGAGTCTGTTCCTAAAAAGTGTGTAAGAAAAAAATATTTAAAAAGCAGGAAAAGTTATAATCTTCCTGCTTTTTTACTTACTTAT
>JAMOTX010000109.1 GCA_027062145.1 Candidatus Altimarinota bacterium
TAGATACAATGCGATTGAAGTAGCAGAAAAAATAACAGAATTAAACTGAAACATACTTATATTATGAAGTGGTACTCCGAGTACAAACTCTATGTTCAAAGCTGTGAAGTGAAAATATAAACTCGTAAGTATATTGGATAAATATAATGACAATAAAAAAGAAGATATTTAGTCTTCTTTTTTTATTCTACCATAAAATCTTTATCTCTTTCTTCGTCTAAATATTGTTTTTGTTTAATTAATCATGCAATAGAGGATGAAGTAGTTGCAAAAACCTTTTTATCACTTTCATTAAAACGAATTCATTTTTTTAGAAATACTAAATATCATATTTCGTTGTTTCAAATCGATAACACTTGTTTAAAGATAAAAAATCATTCACTTCTATATTTTAATAAATCAAGCTCATTATCAGCTACTTCTGTAACTCAGTTCAATAGTTTTCAAGGAGTTCTTGTGTCGTATTTCAATGTAATATAATCTTGCATAACGGGATTTATCTCATAATACAATACATCATCTACATTTAATGTTTCTTTCATTTTTTCTATTATGTAAAAAATAGATTTATTTGTTATTTCATCTAGTTTTGATATTTCTTGACTTATTTTATAAGTTGAAGTTATTAATGCATTTGAATCAGATAGCCTTTTATTTGATAAATGTATTATGTATCTTAATAGATTAAAAGCCTCTGTTTTGTGTTTTACTGCAAATATATTTATTAGTTTATTTGCACTTATGCTTAATAGAGATGTTTTTGCTCTTGATATTATATTTACTTGTTTTGGTAGGTTTGTATTTAGTGATGCTTCTCAAAATACCTCATTTTGTCAGATATAGGCTAGTATTTTAGTTTCATCTCTTTTTTTTGTAGTATATTTTTCTACTGACAACTCTCAGTGAACAACTATATAAATATTTTCATCAATTTCTCACTCACTAAAAAGCACATCTCATTTTTCAAGATTTATTTCTTTAAAATATCATGTATTTTTTAATTTATTTATGTCTAACATTTTTTATAATTATTAACTAATCATCATTTCTGTTCATTCTTTATCTCTTACATAACTCATAAGAGTCTCTTTTGATATTATTTTTTTCTCATATAGAGCCATTAAGTATTTATCCATAAGAATCATTCAATACCTTTTTCAAACTTCTAAAACACTATATAATTGATGAGTTTTTCATTGGATTATCAAGTTTCTAATCGCATCATTTGCAACAAGTATCTCTCTTGCGGCTATTCTTCATTCTTTGTCTGATCTTGTAACTAATCTTTGAGAAAGTATTCATACTAAACTCATTGCTAGTTGCATTCTTATTTGTTTTTGTTGAGGTCATGGAAACACATCTACTATTCTATCTACAGTTTGAACTGAATCATTTGTATGTAGGGTAGAGATAACTAAATGCCCAGTTTCAGCAAGAGTAATTGCTGCTTTAATTGTTTCAGGGTCTCTCATTTCTCAAATCATTATCACATCTGGATCTTCTCTTAGAGATGCTCTAATTGCATTTTCATATCATTTTGTATGGTTTCAAATTTCTCTTTGATTAACTAATGATTTATCTGATTTTATAGCGAATTCTACTGGATCTTCTATTGTAATAATATGTTTTTTATGATTTTTATTTATATAATCAATCATTGCTGCCATATTTGTAGACTTACCTGATCATGTTGGTCAAGTAACTAATATCAATCATTTACTACTATTACACATTTTTAAAATTTGATCTCATAGAGCAAGCTCATCTAAAGTGGGTATTTTATTTGGTATCCTTCTCATTGCTATTGAATAACCATCTGTATCCATATAACAATTAACTCTATATCTATCTGATCAATCATAAGAATATGAAGTATCTAGCTCCATTTCATTTTGAAATTTTTTACTTCAGATATCTCAAGCAATACCAAGTATGATTTTTTCAACATCTATTTTTGATAAAACAGGTATGGCAATATTTGAACCTCAAATAGAAATAGACTCTAAGGTTTCTATTTCTCATGATTTATCTCTGACTTTGATTTTTTCTCACGAATTTATATGTACATCAGGGAATCATTCACCTGTTGCATAACTTAAGACCTTGTTTAATAACTCAATATGGTTCATAAATGTATTTATAAGTATTAATTAATTAAATAATATCATAATATATTTATAAATACAAATATTTGACAATTAAAAAAATTAAGATTTAATATCTTAATTTTTTATTAAACTAACTATAGTTTCTATATGATGAGTATGAGGAAACATGTCCATTGCTTGAATCTTTTCAATTTTATAATCACTATTTTCTAAAATATAACCAAGATCTCTGGCAAGAGTTGTTGGATTACAACTAACGTATATTATTTGTTTTGTATTGAATTTTAGAATATTTGGTAATGCATTTGGATGCATTCACGCTCTAGCTGGATCTATTATAAGTAAATCAGCAGTTTTTCATTCGTTTAAATATTTTCCTAAAAAGTCTTCTACCTTTGCATTTACAAAAGAAATATTGTTTAGTTTATTTAGTTTTGCATTTTTTTCACCATCTTTTGATGCTGAGCTAACTAATTCAACTGAAATAACATCTTTTGCTCAAGCTTTTGCAAAAACCATTCAAATAGTTCAAGTTCAACCATACAAATCTAAAACTGTTTGGTTTTTTAATTCATCTTTATGTGCATAATCCAAAACCATAGAATATAATTTTTCAGCTCAAGTAGAATTAGTTTGAAAAAATGAAGTAGGAGATATGTTAAAACTAAGACCTTGAAGGTTTTCTTTAATAGTAGGTTCTCAATATATAAGCTCTAAATCACCAATACAAACATCAGCTTTATTAGGATTATGTGAAAAATATATAGATGTTATAACTGGGTATTTATCAGTTAATTGAAAGAAAAAGTCTTTTATTAATCCTAGTTTTTCAGATTTATCTAGCTTTGTATTAGTTTCAAAATACGCTGGATTGAAAGAAAACAATAGCATCATTTCATCTGCAAAATGCGTTCTTCTAATCATTAAATGCCTAAAAAATCATTCTCATCTCATCGAATCATATACTGGCAAACCTAAAGTTTTAGTAAAAGCTTTGAATTCTCTATATATTTCATTTTGAAGTTCATCAATAAGAGGGCAACCTTCCATGTCTTGAATTTTTGAAAATTCACCTTGTTTATGAAAGCCAAGATTAAAATGTTCCTCTATACCAAATCTAGCAGAAAGAAATTTTCAGAAACTAAATTCTACTTTATTTCTATATCCATCAACCGTAGGTGATCTTTCAATAGATAAAAAAGGAAGATTAGCCTGTTTTTGTTCTACTATATTTAACGCTTCTTTAACTTGTTGTTCTTTGATTTTAAGTTGTTCTTCATATGGAATATTTATCCATTTCCAACCACCAGACATACCATATTTATTTGTAGGATGTTCTATCTCAATATCTGACTTTTTAACTATATCTACTATTTGAGTATCTAAGAATGCTTTTTTCTTTTTAAGTACTCTTAGATTAGCAATAGTTCATGGTATAGCTCCTCAAGTCACGAATATAACTCTTCAATCTAAGTCTTCATTTTCATGTTTTAATCTTGCAAATCATTTACCACCAAATACCAATTTTTCTATTAAAATATTTTCTAAAATATCTCATTTTTTTATACCTTTTTGTTCCATAATTTTATTTAATTTTAAATTTGCTAGAGTATATATGAAAAAATCTATTTTTCAACTTTTAAAATATTAATTTATCCCTTGTAATTCATTTTTTTTAGTTATACTTAGTTAAATTTAATTTTTATCTATAAATTATGCAAATAGACTATTTAGGACATTCAGAATTCGTAGTTACAATTAAAAATTCAAACAATGAAGATGTTAGAATTATGTCTGACGCTTGGTTGTCAAACTATTCTTTCTGAGATATGATGGAAAGAAATCCAAAAATCGATTTAGATTATTCAAAATTCGAAAAAATAGATGCGATTTTTATATCTCACGCTCATGTTGATCATTTCGATCCGTATACTTTTATAGAATTACATGATAATTTAAAAAATACTCCTGTTTTATTGATTCCAAATACTATTTCATATCTAACACCACTTTTAGATAAATATCTACCTAAATGCGAATACAAAATATTAAAATCAAAAACAGAAATTGAAATAAAATGAATAAAAATTTATCCTC
>JAMOTX010000110.1 GCA_027062145.1 Candidatus Altimarinota bacterium
TTATTTATTATTAACTCTATTAATAAAAAATATGATTCACATAAAGTTTCATTTTGAACTGATTTGCTATGAAAAAGCTTCGATAGTAAGTTAGGAATAATGAAATAAAAGAGATTGTATAGTTTTTTTATCGAAAAAAATTGACATTAATATAAAAATTAATAAAATCTCCGTAATAAGTTGTTATATCACAAAAAATAATTTTTAATTATTTCTTCAAATATTTCATATTATTGCTAATTTATTATTTTTACAACAATTGCAATGAGCACAGGTAAAGTAAAATTTTTTAACGAAACTAAAGGTTTTGGTTTCGTAGTAGAAGATGAAACAAATAACGAATTTTTCGTTCATATTACTAATGTTGAAGCTGACGTTTTAAACGAAGGTGAAACAGTTGAATTTGACCTAGAAGAAGGTAGAAAAGGAATGAATGCTGTTAACGTTAGAGTTATTGAAGCATAATTCAATATAAAAAAGACTTACTAATTTATTAGTAAGTCTTTTTTTGTTTTTTTTTATAAATTTAAGTTATAATTTTATATATAACTTAAATATAAAATTATGAATTATTTGATATGAGGTAGTATTAATTCTTGAAAAATAGAAATAGTAAATGAATTACTTAGTAAAGGTGAAATAAATGAAGATAATATAATTCATTGAGATATATTAAGAAAAGAATTATTTGATAGTTTATCTTCAGAAGAACAAAAAGAACTATTTCCAAAAATGTATAAAGTTTTTTCTTGAGAAGAAAAATGAATTGATTTGATTGAAAGAATCTGAATTGAAGAATACTTAAGGCTTGAAAAAGAAGAGTCTAAAGTTGTCTTTGATAGAAAGATAAAGCCTCTTATTGAATGAATGAATACTGAAACAAATATGGTTATTGTTTGAGTCCAATTATTGCCAGAGTTAATAAGTGAAGCTATTAAATGAAATGATAGTATATCTACAGTATTTATGGTTAGAGACAATGTTTCAGATATATTAACAAGAGAATTTCAATATGCACAAGAATCAGAATGACAAAAAAAATATATTGAAACTTTAAGTTGAAATCTAATAGAAGATTGAGAAGCAAAAAATCAATATTTATTACATGCAAAAGCAAAGGCAGAATATTGAAAAATGATTATTAAAGAAATAAATGAATTATGACTTGATTCATTAGTAGTTAATACAACTGAAGATTTTAGAAATAAGATATTAAATATTTTAGATATAATAATAATAAAGTAATTTTTAAATAAATTACTTTTTTTATTATCATGTGACAAATTAGTTTTTGTTTATATAATCGCTTTATAAAAAATATTTTTCATAACTATAATAATAATGTTATTCAAAGATTTAGATATAATCAAACCAATTTTAAATGCTCTTGATAAGCAAGGATATAAAAAACCTACACCTATTCAAGAAAAATCAATACCTAGTATACTTGATTGAAGAGATGTACTTGGTGCAGCTCAAACTTGAACAGGTAAAACTGCGGCTTTTGCTATTCCAATTTTACAACTTTTATCAAGAGAAAAAGAATTATCAAATTTTTCACGTGCTATTAAATGTCTTATTTTAACTCCAACTCGTGAGTTAGCTATCCAAATAGAAGATAATATTAAACAATACTGAGCTGAATTATGACTTCGTCATTTAGTTATTTTTGGTTGAGTAAATCAAAGTTCACAAGTTAGAAAATTAAAATCAGGAGTAGATATATTAGTTGCGACTCCATGAAGACTTATAGATTTAATGTGACAATGATATGTTGATTTAAAGAAAGTTGAAATATTTACATTAGATGAAGCAGATAGAATGCTTGATATGTGATTTATAAATGATGTAAAAAAAGTTCAAAAAAAGCTGCCGACAAAAAGACAAACTCTTTTCTTTTCTGCAACTATGCCAAAAGAAATATCATGACTGGCTGATTCAATGCTAAATAATCCAGTTAAAATTGAAATAACACCAGTTTCATCAACTGCAGATACAGTTAAACAATCAGTATTTTTTGTAAGTAAATGAAATAAAAAAAATCTATTAGCTGAAATTTTAGTAGATGAAAGTATTACATCTATGTTAGTTTTTACAAGAACTAAACGTGGAGCTGATACTGTAGTTAAAGATTTAGAAAAAGTATGAGTTGTTGCTCAAGCAATTCATTGAAATAAATCACAAAATGCACGTCAAAGAGCATTAAATAATTTTAAATCATGAGAAACAAGAGTTTTAGTAGCTACTGATATTGCTGCAAGATGAATTGATATAGATAGTTTAATGTATATGGTTAATTATGATATTTCAAATGAACCTGAAACATATGTTCATCGTATAGGTCGTACATGAAGAGCATGAAAAAATTGAATTGCTTATTCATTCTGTATGCAAGAAGAAGTAGAATATTTACTTGATGTTCAAAAAATGCTAGGGAAAAAGATTCCAGTTGTAACTGATCATCCATTTGCTATAGAAGTAGACGAAAGTATTAAAGCTCCAAAAAAGCAACAAAGAGGTTGAAGAAGAAGTAGTAATTTTTGAAGTAAAAGACCGAGTAATGATAATGGGAAGAGAAACGTTAGAAGAAAGAAAAATAAAAGATAAAAAAACTTACTAATTTTAGTAAGTTTTTTTTATTATCACACAACTATCTTTTTCACATTTTATACAAGTATCAATAATATTTTTAGTATTATCTTTTATATATCAAACTGAATCTTTAATAAAGTCTTGTAGTTCTTTTTCGTTAAAACAATCATTATCAGTTATGTATTTTGTTATTTTTAAGGCTTTATAGATTCTTTTTTTTTGTTTTTAAATTGGTATTTCTGAAGAGTTTAATATTAGAACTTTTAAGAGATATTTGAGAAGAATTGATTTAGGAGAGTTGAATAAATTACAGAATATTATTATAGGATAAATTTATATAAATTGACATTCCTTATTTAATATATATTATATAATTGAAATAAAAATAAAAATAAAAATAAGGAGAATGTTATGGATTATATTAATGTAATTGCAAATGTGATGTATTTAATTTTAAATATATTTCCAGATTTTTTTAAATGGGGTATGATATTATTTTTAACATTAGGAATATTCTTAATTAGAAAAAATAGTATGGATTCTTTTGAAAATTTCTTGCTTTATATTTTCGGAATTTGTATGACACTTTTTTTGTGGATAGGTTATTTAAATATAGAAGTTTTTGGCAAGAATATAAGTATATTTAATTGGTTTATAAGTATTCCAACGTCAATATATGATTTTATCCTTGATAATAGATATATAATTGCTTTTCTATTATTTGGATTAATAGGCTCTTTTATTTCATATATAAAAAAAACTGAACCTGATAATGGTAGAGCAGATACTTTTTCAACATCTGAACTAAAAGCTTTTAAGGCAGCAGAGCACATAAAAAAAGTTAGAAATAATCTCAGGTAATTATATATAAGATTTATATAATAATATACTCAAAGAGGATTGAATTTAAAAGCCCTAATTAAGGGGCTTTTTTTTTGTTTTTAAATTGGTAATCCTAAAGAATTTGATGTTAGAACTTTTAAAGAATATTTGAAAGAGATTAATATATTAGGATTGAAACTATTTAATAAAAAGTTAAAGATAATATAAATAATAATATTGATTATTATTTATAGATAAATAGAATAAAATTATTAATTTATTCATTAAAATAATATTTATGAAAAAATACTTTATTATAACTTGTTTAATTTTTTTATTATTGTCATGTTCTAATGTTGAAAATAATATAGAGGTTACTCCTAAAATAGTAAAAGATATATCTGATAGAATTGATATAGCTAAAGATTCTAAAAATGAAAATGAAATAAATAATAGAGATGCAGATAGAATTTCTTCTATAGGTCAAATTTCATCAGGATTAAAAATGTATTTACAAAAAAAATGAGAAATACCTTTACCAGCAGGCTATGTTGAAATAAAAAAAGATAATGATATTTTGTACTATAAAGGTAAGTTATGATTAGAAGAAATGAATATGTTAGGTAGTTTTAAAGATTGATATGTTTTTGTTGATCCATTGACATGAAACTATATAGATTATTATGTTACAAAAGATAAAAAAGCATATTTTTTAAATGTATGTTATGAATTGAAAGAAAATATTTTAATTTTTGAAAAAAAATATAAAGCTTT
>JAMOTX010000111.1 GCA_027062145.1 Candidatus Altimarinota bacterium
AGAAAAAATTTATACTATTATCTCACATGTCAGTCATAATTAATTTTGGACTTTTTTCAGCTTTATCTTTTATGTAAGGAAGAAAAGATTTTTTTAAATTTCATAAAATAGCATTTTCTACATCTTTTATTTTTGTTCAATAAGCAACTCAAAAGGGTATTTTAAATCTTACTATGTCATCACTAAGCGTCCAGTTGATAATATTATTTTCTACAAAACTTTGATTTGGTACTATTATATTAATATTATTATTTGTTCTAATAGTCGTAGATCTCATATTAATATTTAAAACCGTTCATCTTAAATCTTCTCAAATTTCTATATAATCTCATTCTTTAATACTTTGTTCAAACATTAAAATAATACCTGAAATAAAGTTTGAAACTATAGTTTGTAATCAAAATCAGATTCATACTGATAATGCTGATAGTATCATTGTGAAATTTGATAAATCAATTCAAACAGTTTTAAGAGCGGTTAATAAAACAATTGTAATTATTATATAATATCAAATATTTGCTAAAATTGTAATTGTTCAATATGAAAGATCTTTTCTTTTTCTTTTCATTGAATAAACAGCTTTTTTATAATATTTTCATAAAGTAAAACCTATAAAAATTATAAATGAACTACTTATTAGAGTTATTATACTTAAATTAATATCTCAAAATACAAAAATAGAATAATTAATAAAATTATATATTTCTATTAAATATGGCTTCATTAATTCAAAAAATGCTAATTGTTCAATTAGCTGAATAGTTATAAATCATATTAAAACAAGAATTATTATTATTATTATAAATTTAACAATTCTTTGTTTTATATATTGTATATTTCAAAATAATTTCATAGGGTATTTATTATACATTATTATTTACTTGTATTTTACCATAAATAATTAATTTTTACAATTATTATAGAAAAAGATAATTATATTTGTCCTTGAAAAGATATACTTTTTATATACAATAATAAAAACAATTTAATAAAAATACTTTATGAAAACAAAACTACAGCAAATATTACAACAACAATTTAAACTAGAATCTTTTAGGGAATGACAAGAAGATATTATTAAAAGTGTAATAGATTGAAATGATACACTTGTTTTTATGCCTACAGGTTGAGGTAAATCACTTACTTATCAATTACCAGGATTATATTTAGAATGAGTAACATTAGTTATATCACCACTTATTTCTTTAATGAAAGATCAGGTTGATAAACTTAATGAACTTTGAATAAAAACTGAATTAATTAATTCTACTATAGATAGACATGATATTTCTATTATTTTAAATGAATTAAGTAATCCAAATACTGATATAAAATTTGTATATATAGCTCCAGAAAGACTTAATAGTTCTGAGTTTTTAAGAGTTATTTCAAAAGTTAAAATTAGCTTAGTAGCTATAGATGAAGCGCATTGTATTAGTGCGTGGTGACATGATTTTAGACCTAGTTATATGAAAATTAGATGATTTTTAGATAATTTAAAATCATTTAATCATTTTCCAGTTATGGCACTTACTGCCACTGCTACACAAAAAGTTAGAGAAGATATTGTTATTAGATTATGAGCAGAAAAAAATAATTCATTTACAAGTTGATTTGATAGAAAAAACATAACTGTTATTGTTAGAGAGATTTCAAAAAAAGATGAAAAAATGGAAAAAGTGTCAGAAATTTTAGATAAAACTAAATGAAGCTGAATTATTTATTGTTCTTCAAGAAAAGCAGTTAAAGAAGTTTATGATTCATTAATTCAAAATTGAGTAAAAGCTTGAATTTATACTTGAGCTATGACTCCTGAAAATAGGGAAATAGAACAAAATAGATTTATGGATGATACTTATAAAGTTATTGTTGCAACAAATGCCTTTGGTATGTGAATAGATAAAAAAGATATTAGATTTGTTATTCATTACAATTTACCTTGAAGTATTGAAAATTACTATCAAGAAGTTTGAAGAGCATGAAGAGATTGAAAAAAAAGTTTTTGAATAGTTATTGCATCATTTTGAGATACTAAAATACAAGAATTTTTTATAGAAAATACTTATCCTACAAAAGAAGAAATTTTAAAAGTATATGACTTTATTTTTAAATTGGATAAAGAAGGTCATGGAAAATGACAAGTTATACTAAAAACTCAAAGAACTATAGCTAGTGAAGCTTGAGTTGATAGTGATATGAAAGTTTGAAGTGCATTAAAAATACTTGAAAAATACAATATAATTAGAAAATGAGTTAGTGAAAATGAAATGGAAGAAGGTTTTAGATGAAGATGATTAACTACGATTCAAGAAAAAAGAGCTCATAGTCATTTATTGATAGATTGGAAGCATCAGGAAGCGTTAAAAGAGGAGGCTTATTTTAAGTTAGAACAAATTAAAAAATTACTTTTTTATCCAACGTGTAGAAAAAGGTTTATTTTAAATTATTTTTGAGATAAAGAAGATTTAGAAAAATTACCACAAAATTGTGGTACTTGTGATTATTGTTTAGAGAAAAAAGAATTTGAAAATGATGAGATAAAAGATTTTGTAAATACTTCAGTTTTTGCATTAGTATTAGACGTTGTTAAAGATAATGATGCTAGGATTTGAGTAGGTATGATGACAAAATTTTTATGGGGTAGTAGAGATGCTAAACTTATAGATTGGTGATTAGATAAAAAAGAAAATTTCTGAGCATTAACTGATTTAGATTGAGATTTAATACAAGCAGTAATAGAATCATTAATTTCACAAGACTATTTAGAAAAAACAAGTTGAAAATATCCTCTTTTATGAATCACTGATACTTGAAAAATAGCTATTAATAGAAATGATTTTTTAAAAGATGATAATACTGAATTACAGCACTATATTAGAATGAAATTGTGATCTAGTGCAAAAAGAAAAAAAAGTACAACTAATAAAAAAGAAACAAAACCAAAATGAGAAACTTATAATGAAACATTAAGACTATTTGATGAATGAAAATCTATTGATGAAATTGTTTCTATTAGATGATTAAAAAAACAAACAATTGATAATCATATATTAAGTTTATATTCTAATGAAAAAATCAGTCTTTCGAATATATTAAAACTTACAAAATTTTCTAATTTAAAAATAATTAAAAATGTTTTAAATAAGGAGTTTCCTAATTGATATGAAGGATTAAAGATTTTAAGAGATAAATGTAATGAAAATTGAGATAATGTTTCTCGGTTTGAAATAAGTTCTGCAATTGCAATGATAAATAAATGAGATTTGTAAAAAACTAGCTTTGTCAAGCTAGTTTTTTTGTTACTTATTTCTATATATGATATTATTATATTAATTATTGATTTATTATATATTAAATGGATTTCTGAAGTCTTATTAAAAAATCGACTGCTAAAGCAACAACGAGTAAATCTTCTACTAAAAAAGTTAAAGTAGAGGATTTATTTGCGACTTGAAGTGCTGGAGGTATTAATAATAAATCACATATAGAATCTGATTTAAATGTAATTTGAACATGAGATAAAAATGAAGATAGTAGAGTAATTGATATGGTTAATGATATTTTTTTAAATGCATTAAAACATAAAGCTTCAGATATACATATTGAACCAAGAGAAAAAGATGTAAATATTAGATTTAGAGTTGACGGTAATTTTTTAGATTATAAAAGATTGGAATTATCTTTGAGAGATTCTATTATTGCAAGACTTAAAATAATGGCATATTTAAGAATCGATGAACATAGATTACCTCAAGATGGTAAAATTGCATATAAATTATTTTGATGAAAATCAATTGATATGAGAGTATCAATATTACCAACTATTTATTGAGAAAAATGTGTAATTAGATTATTGAAAAAAGATGATAGACCACCTGAATTAAAACATCTTTGAATAATGCCTTATAATTTAGTTAAAATTAAAAAGCATTTAAAAGATAATTATTGAATGATACTAGCTGTTTGACCAACTTGATCTTGAAAATCAACAACATTGTTTTCTATATTAAGTCAATTTAATCCAGCTGATCATAATATATCTACACTTGAAGACCCGGTAGAATACAGAATTAAATGAGTAAATCATACTCAAATTAATCCTGCAATTTGATTTACTTTTGCAAAATGATTAAGGAGT
>JAMOTX010000112.1 GCA_027062145.1 Candidatus Altimarinota bacterium
ACTAAAAGTAAACCAATCAATAAATCTATTTGCCTTTGTTCATGGAAAAGTCTTTCATAACAAAATTATTCCATCATAATCAAGCATATCAGTTAAATATTTTTTACCATCACTGGCTAAAATTTTCAGTTGGGTAGTAATACTAACCAACTGATTTTTTTCTTTTTTTAGCTTAGCTTTTAAATATTTCCAATAATTACGAGTTTTAGTATAATCATCTTGATCTGTAAGTACTCAAATAATATCTAAAACAGAAAATAACCACTTATTATTTTCATCATCCCAAAACGCACGAACTTCTCTATCATCAAAAAATTTTATTGATATTTTTTGCATAGTATTTTATTTATTATAAAATTTCCAACTATTTCTAATACTTTCATCTAAACTAACTTTAGCTTTCCATCATAATATATTTTTAGCCTTACTATCATCACAAAAAACTTCTGCTAAATCTCATTTTCTTCTACTTTCTATTTTATAGTTTATTTTTTTTCAAATAATATCTTCTGTTTTCTTAATCATTTCTAAAACAGAAATTCACTTACCTACTCCTAAATTATAAGTATTAAATCATTCTGATATATTTTCATAAGCTTTCAAATGTCCATCAATCAAATCAACTACATCAATATAATCTCTTACTCAAGTTCCATCAATAGTATCATAATCATTTCAAAAAACTTTTAATTCACCTAAGTCTCATTTAGCAACCTTCATAATAAAAGGCATTAGATTATTTGGAATTCATTCTGGATCTTCTCATAAAAATCAACTTTCATGAGCTCAAATTGGATTAAAATATCTAAGATTCATTACATTAAATCAACTAAATTTTGATAAATCTATTAATATTTGTTCTAAAATAAATTTTGTAGTTCAATATGGATTAGTAGTATTTCATGTTATTCATTTTTCATCAACTCACTCTCATTTTCAAAAATTAGAAGAATCATAGACAGTAGCACTACTTGAAAAAATAATATTTTTAACTTTAAAATCTTCCATTACTTCAAAAAGTTTTAGACTTCAAACTATATTATTATCAAAATAATCTAATGGTTTATTACAGCTTTCTCAAACAGCTTTCAATCCAGCAAAATGAATAACTCAGTCAAAATCATACTTTTTAAAAACTTCCTCTAAAGTATTTTTATCTCTCAAATCGACATTATAAAAATCAGGCTTATATCATATAATTTTTTCAATTCCATCAAGAGTATCTACAGAAGAATTACATAGATTATCAACTATAACAGTTTTATAACCAGCTTCTTCAAAAGCCACAACTCAATGACTTCAAATATACCCTGTTCATCATGTAATTAAAATAGTTTTTTTCATATACGATTTATAGCTTTATAATTGGTTTAATTATATGAAAATATACAAAAAAACAAGAAAGTTTTAACTTTCTTGTTTTTTTCTAACTTTCTATCTTAATAGTTGCTCACAATCATAATAATATTCTTCAAAAAGTCTTCATACTAATATTAGAATTTCAGCTTTCTATTCTAGCTATTACTGATTGAGTCATTCATACACTTTTAGCAAGTTCAAACTGACTAATTCTCTTTTTTACTCTTAATTCTTTTAATTGAATACTAATATTATAATTTAATTTTTCTTTTTCATATAATTCTTTTATTTCAGGACTTTCAGAAAATATTTTCTTCATAAACTCATCATGTTTGATAAATTTCATAATAATTATTTTAAAAAATAAATATATACACAAATATTATAGCATTAATGCTATAAATTTCAAATTCTTTTTGTAACATCATTCATATATCACTTAATTTTAGTCAATATTGAATTTTTTATTTTATTATCTTTTTTTATTATTCAATCCAAAATAATAATATTATTTTAACTATGAGTAAAATAAAATATTCTAGATATATTAGAAGATTGTTTAATTCTTAATTCATACAATTTATTTCATATAAATTTAACATCATCTAATCAAAGTTTTCAATCTCATAATAAATTTACTTTAAAAGAAATTTTAACGAATAGTTTTACGTTAGTTTTCTTTAATATTAACATGAAATTAACAAATGGACATTCTCAATTTTCTTTTGTATAATAAATAATTTTTTTCATATACTATTTATTTAAATAATTAAATATTTTTCATACCAAATAAAATAATTTATCACTATATTTTCAATTTTTATTTCAGCTCAAAATCACTCTTTTCAAATTATCTCTTAATTTTTCCTTCTTTTTTTTATCATATTTATTATCTAAAACAAAATATATTTTTTTTAATAAATCTTTATATTTTTCTTCTATATCTTTTTCTATTTTTATAAAACTTCATCATTTATTTGAAATATTTATTTCATATTTTTCATCTATTCACAACTTAGCTTCTCAAGCTATCACTAGTTTTGATTTTTCTTGTAATATTCAGTTTTTATCTTTTTGTAAATCTTGAATAACTATATGATATTCTCAATTCCCTGTTGGATAGCTTATTATTTTATTATTAGTAAATCAAGTTCCAGTTTTTGGTATCAAGAAAAACTCTCGTTCACCACTTCACTCAGTATTTCAACTAGTCCAAGCTCAAGGTATTTCATTTATTATCATTCATGTTTCTGGGTTTATTCATATTTTCCTTCCTTTTTCATCTTCTATTATTATATTTATTGGAGAAAGAATTTCATAGCGAACTAATCACTCTAAACCACTTCAAAAAGATAAAGATTTTCTAGATACTCAATCTAAATCCTTATTTTTTATAAAATAATTTATTTCATCTTCATTTTCAAATAAATATTTATAATTGTTTGCAATTAAATCATCAATCTTTGTAATATTTGATATTCAAACATCATATTTTGTTTTTATCTTAATTTTTCAAACAATAGATTTTTTTTCTTCTACTTTTATTTTCTGTGATGTATAATCAATATATCACATATATTTATATAATAATTTTTGCTCTTTTTTTAATCTATCTTCTTCTTTTAATCATTTAAATAAATTCATATTTGCTATACTATCAACTATTTTAATAGAATTCAAAATAGGCATTTTAGTATGTGAACATAATTCTAAAATAGTATCATTTCATAGCTTTTTTGTTAACTGATTTTCTATTTTTTCTAAATCATATCAATTTTGTTTTAATAATTCTTCATCTATACATGATGATTTTATAGTTTCAAATTTATCACTTATTTCTATTTCTTTTTCGGCATTATTTGGAACTAATTTTAAATTATTAGTCGCGACTGTTCCATCTCATCATAATCATTTTTCATTAATTATTTTATTATCAATATTATATACAAAATTATTAATACTTTCTTTATATTTTTCATAAATATCTATTCATTTATATTCTTTTGTTTTATCAAATTCAAAAATTCATCTATTATTTTCAAAAAATCTATTTTTTAAATCATATCAAATAATATTATTTTTAGTAAAAAAATAAAAATCATTTTTATTTCATGTTAATTTCGAATAATACAAACTATATTTTCAAGATATTACATTAAACATTTTTTCTATATTTTCTTTTTTATTTAATTGCTCTAAAAAACTATTTTGTGGATGATTGTAATTATTTAATATTTTATTATTATTATATAAATATTTTAAAGTTTCATTATATTTATTATCATTTTTAATATCTGGTAATAATTGTCATATAGTCACTATTCAATTTGGATTTTTATCATTAAATCAATGTATCATTTTATATAAACTTTCTTTTGAATAAGTTCACAATTGAGTTTTTAAAGCCTCAGATTCAACAAATGCATTTGTCATTAAAATATCTCATTTTTCCCACATAGGAAAACTTCATGAAGAACCTCTTTGAGGAGTAGAAATAGTTATAAATTTATTTACTCTTGTAAAATTAAAACAATCTGATGATTTTATATTTTTTATTTGTCATTTTTTTATATTTTTATAATAATTTCTAATATCATAATCACTAGCACACATATTTTCTAACATAGATCTAGCAACTAATCATCACATAGAGTGAGCTATAATATTTACATTTTCTATATCACATCAGTTTTCTTCTTCATATTTTAACCTTATTTTTAATATTAAATCTCTAAGTAATTTTGCTGTTATTTTATTAT
>JAMOTX010000113.1 GCA_027062145.1 Candidatus Altimarinota bacterium
TAGATAAGTGTTAAATTATTTGGATCTGTACCTCCACAAGTAATAACTATATTTTCACATTTAGAATTAAATTGATTTTTTTCTTTAAACAAAACATCATGTCTTAAAATAGCATATTGCCATCAATAATATTCATTCTTATAAGGACTTATAAAATTATATAAATCATTAATAACAACATCAGCATGTTTTCTACCTGTTCCCATATCCTCAAAATTTATTATTTTTTTTACCAAAGTGCTTTTCCTTATATTTAAAATAAAATCCTCTGTTGTATCAAGAATATCATTTATCAATACTGAAATATTAAACTTATTTAAATATTCTATAAATTCTTTATCATTTTCATATGCTATTACAGGATAAAAAGAATCTTTTATTTTCATTTCAGCTAAATCATTTCATTTTCTTACAAAAAAAATAGGTTTTACATTTAACAAAAACGCTATTTCTAATTGTCTATATATATGTCACATACCTATAAGAGAATTACCAATAACATTTATTCAAATTTTTCATTGATATCTATAATTAAGAATAGAAGCTGCTATTTGAAGATCAAAATAATCATCAATATCTATAGCTTCTTCTTTAGGAACCTCAAACAATATTATACTATTCGGATCAACTCTAGATCATGTAGATAAAATATAATCTTTCCTAGAGATTATTATTCCTCACGTTTCTTTATAAATTTTAGGAAGATATTGCCTATTTTTCCTTTCTGAAACAATTAACTTATATAATCATGTTTCTTTATCTTCCATCCAATATAAATGAGTAGCATCCTCTACCGAAAGTAAAGTATTTTTATTACTTTCTATAAATTTTAAAATAGCTTTTTTTATTGTATCGGAAGATATTAATGGAGATGTAGGCTGAATAGTAACAACTATATCATAAAATGGATTCTTTTTTACAAAATCATATATTACTTCATCTATTGTAGTAGAATCTTGAGACAAATTAGGATTCCTATATGAAATATTTACTCCATATTCTTTTACTATACTTAAAATTAATTCATCATCCGAAGAAACTATTACTTCATCTACTTCTTTTACTTTTTTTACTTCATTTATAACATAACTAATTAACGGTCTTCAATTTAATAGTTTAAGATTTTTTTTAGGAATTCATTTAGAACCTCAACGAGCAGGAATGATAACAAGAATTTTTTTTCCTTTTATCATTGTTTAATAATTTATTTTTTCATAAAAATTATTTATATAAGTTTTACAAAAGCTTGATAATATATTTCTAATTTAATTATAAATACTATTAAAAAAATCTAATACATTTTTTATAGCTTGATCCATATTATAATATCTATATTCTGCTAATCTTCATATAAAATATATATTTTTTAATTTTTTAGCTTCAAATTTATACTTTTTAAATATTGTTAAATTTTTTTCGTTTAAAACAGGATAGGCTTCTATTTTTCAAATTCAAGGATATTCTTTGCAAATTACAGTTTTTTTAATATTATAAGTTGGACTATTTTTATAAAAATGTTTAAACTCAGTTATTCTCGTAAATTCATAATCGTTAGGATAATTAACTACTGCAACTGGCTGAAATTCTTTTTTATCTACTGCTTCAAATTTATATAAAGTTTTTCTATACTCTAATTTTCAATATTTATAATTAAAAAAATAATCGATAGGTCAAGTATAAAACATTTTTTTATATTCAATTTGATTTATAACCTCTTTATAATCTGTATTTAATAAAATTTTTATCCTAGGATTATTTAACATGGTTTCAAACATTTTTGTATATCAATATTTAGGCATTCACTGATATTTATCTTGGAAATATCTTCAATCTTTTGATATTAAAATTGGAACCCTTTTTAAAACTTCTAAGTCTATTTCTTCAGGTTTTATTCACCATTGTTTTATAGTATAATTTTTAAATATTTTTTCAAAAACATAATTTGCAATGAATTTTAAATTATTATCTCAAACTTCTTTAGCTTTTTCTTTTAACTCTAATATAGAAACTCTTGAATTATAAGAATAATATTTTAAAAGTGTTTTTTCTATCTCTTTTGCATATTCTAGTGAAATCAAAATATATAATGATTCAAAATTAAATGGAATAGGAGCAAATTTTCAATCAATAAATCACAAAACTTTATGTTGATAATTGATAAATTCTGTAAATTTATTTACATACTTCCATACATCTTCATAATTAGTATGAAATATATGTGGTCAGTATTGATGAACTAAAATTCAATTTTCATCATAGTAATCATAACAATTTCAACCTATATGTTTTCTTCTTTCTATTATTAAAACGTCTTCGCCACTTTCAGCTAATTTTTGCGCTAACACTATTCAAGAAATTCAAGCTCATACTATTAAATTTGTTACTTTCATTACATTTATAATTTTAAAGCTTAAATAAATACCCTAATAAGTATCTTAAAACTAAAATAGGAATTAAGAATAAATACAAAATAAATGTAATAAAAAAAGAAAAAATAACAACAATAAATCTATAAATTCATTTATTTTTTAAAACACAAATTTTAATCTTATTATCAATCACTTCTTCAATAGAAATAACTTGTTTTGATAATAATGAAATAGGATAAAAAGGATGAATTAATCAGGTTATTATGCATCAATTAAATAAATTTAAAAATCAATTTTCTTTTATATTTAACTCTTTTTTTAAAAAAAAAGAACACATTGAAGGTAATAAATAAAATTTTTTATATTTATTTTTAAATTCATTTCTAGGTAAATATAAACTTTTACAAATCTTATAAATATCATCTACTCATTTATTTTTAAACTCTTTTAATCTTCTATTATTAATTAAATAATTATATTTACAAAACAAAAAATCAACAAAAGATAAAAAGATAATTTTTAAGTATATTATTTTTTTTTCATGCAACAATTTTACAAATCATAGCCATATATATAAAAACAAAACTAATAAAGAATACTTAGAAAATCTCCATCTAGATTCAGCTATTAAATTATTTCTCTGACCAAAATATATCTGCCAATACTTATTATTTTTACTTTTTAAAACAGGATGAGTATAAAAACAATCATCTACAAACAAACTTTTGATTTTTTTCTCTTTTCTAATTTTATGTATTCTTAAAGAATATTCAAAATCATCTGCTCTCATAAAAAATCTTGGATCAACAACTCCTACATTTTTTAAAAAATCTATAGTATATCAATAAAAATGAAAAACAACTGAATAATTATTGGTTTCTTTCCATTTAATTAAAACTTCATCATAATATTTCAATTTTGAGAACATAAATATTAATGTATTGTTTTGTAAAGGGATAACGTCATCTTCTATATTTATTATATATTTATAACCATATTTTATTAAATATTCCTGTCATAGTGCATATCATCAAGCTCCTCATAAATTATCCTTTAATCTTAAAAGAAAAAAATTTTTTCAATTTAAGTTTTCTAATGCCTTAATATATTCTTTAAACTTTAAATAATTGTGTAAATCACTATTATTATCTATAATTAAAAAATCAAACTTTATAGTTTCTTTTACTAAAGCCTTTATTAATTTTTCTATTAATTTAAAATTATTATAATTTACTATTAAAACTACCTTATCATTCCTAGACTTCTTAGACATTTTTTTAACTTCATCTTCTACTCGCATATACCAATTCTTCCACCTTAATATTCCCCTATTTTTTAAAATCTCAAAATCTAATTTTTCTTTCATACTAACTCCTTATAACAATTAAAAACCTTCTCTACCATTTTATCCCAAGTATAATTTTCTTTCACTAATTCATATCAATTCTCTCACATACTTTCTAATTCTTTTTTTTCAAATTTCAAAACTTTTTCAATAATACCTTTAATCTCATTTTCATCTCAAGATTTTATCAAAAATCAATTATTTTCATTTACAAAATATCTATTGTCTCAAACATCTGTAGCAATTACAGGAAGTTTATCAGCAAAAGCTTCTAAAACTGTTAAAGGCTGTCATTCTGACAAACTTGGCAAAATAAAAACATGATTTCTTTTATACTCTTTTATCAAATCTTCTCAAAATAACTTTCACTTAAAATTTACAAATTC
>JAMOTX010000114.1 GCA_027062145.1 Candidatus Altimarinota bacterium
TTACCTTCAATCCATGATTGCATAAAAGCATAACCTGCATAAAAACTTCAACCTTCTATAGTACTCATTGCTGCAAATCTTCATACTTTTAATGCTTTTCCTCACATGTTTAAAGTAGAGAAACTTTTGTTTGCTATTTCTCAGGTTTTATATAGATAATTAAGTCATTTTACTGCTCTGGTTCAATATACAGCAGTATTTACTGCATATGTACCTATTCACATTGATACCATTCAGGTAAGAATAGCTATAATTTCTGTACCAATTAATTTGGCTCATTCTATTCCTATATTAGTAGTTTTATCTGAAATATCATAAGTTCAAATACCTTGAATATCTGCAAATAAATCTATATTTTCATTACCTTTTCAATCATATTCTGATCAAATGAAAGAATTTTCTTTCATCATGTTTTTTTCAATATATGCTTCCATTAAAGCTATTTTTGAATAACTTCACACAAAACTATTTATTACTAATGATTGGATAGATTCAATATCTAGATTTGGGAATTGTTCTTTTAGTTCTTCTTGATGATCAATATAATAAGTGTTAGCTTCTGCTTTTTTTTCACTTATTTCTTTTTGAAAATCCTTAAATCATTCCTCTCAAAGTATATTTTTAATTTTTTCTTGATTTGAAAGAGGATTTTTAATAAAAGCATCTAATTCTTCTTGAGATATTTTAGTAAGATTATTAAACTCTTTTTCAGCTATTTGTTTTCTAACTAATTCATAATTATCTAATTCATCTCTAATATACTTATAAACAGAAATAGTTGATTTTAGATCTATTTCTTTTTTGTTATCAATATCTAAATTATTAAATATTGAATTTATTGTTGTTTTGATTTCATTAACTGATTTTTTTAATTCTAGAGGATTAAATGAATTAATTTTATTTTTCAATTGAGTGTTAAATTTACTAACATCTTCTCAATTTTGAGATAAAGCAGATAATAGTAAATTAATATTTTCTGTTAACAATAAAGTTTCTTTGTATTCTTTTAATGCTTCTTTGTATTCTGGTGTTAATTCTTGAGTTGTGATTAATTTAGGTTCTCAGTCTTTTCAAATAATATAATTTTCTCAATTTTGCGTAAATCATACTGTTTTAAAATAAGATCTTGTCTCTATTGTTCAAACTGATTCTTGTTTTGCTATTAATTTATTTATATCATCTCTAATTTTATTTAAGCATTCTTTAGTTTTACATTCATTAATTTCTTTTAATATTTTATTTTTTACTTCTTCGTTTTCAATTTCACTAGCTTTTATTATTAATACTTTTTTTTCTTTAATTAATTCAGGGTTTTCTTTTTCTTCTTTTTTTTCTATCACTACTTTAGGTGTAGTAATTTCTTCTTTAATTGTTTTTATTTTTGGAAATTTTAATATATCACCGATTCTTAATGTATCTCAAGCTATTCAATCAGATCATTTTTTACCCCATGCTAATTTATTGTCTGTCATTAAATGTCTTAATCTTTTAGGTTCAAGTTTAGTATTTAGATTTACTATATAATTAATTATATGAATAATATCTTTATTTGATTGTGTTAGAGAAGGGTATTGTTTTTTTACTATATTCCATAAATTATCACCAGATCTAACTGTGTAGCTAGTTAAATTATTTAAATCTAATATAGATTCAAATGTTTGTTTTCAGTTATTAGAAAAATTATTTTGAATTTTATTGTTTATTATATGATTAACTTCTTTTTTATTTTTATTAGTTTCATCAGTAATTTGTCAATTTGCAATTGCTTCATCAAGGATTTTATTGATTTCAGTTTTTGATTTATTGTTTATACTATTAGTTTCATGATTTAAATTATTTAATATTTTTTTAAAATCTTGTTTATATGAATTCAATCTATTAGACATAACAAAATTACCATCAGGAATGGTTCTTATTTGTTGTCTTAAAAAATCAATAATTTTTTTGAGTTGATCTTTACTAGCTCATCATTTACTTATTTCTTCTTTTATAGATTCTAAAGTATCTATGACATCTTTAAATTCATGATGAAATTTATCTTCTTTTATTCATCATTTGGCTATTTCATTTAATGTATTTATTTGTCAATCAATATTATTTTTCATAATAAAAAGTTTTTATTTTTTAAATTCCTTATTATTTTATCATAAATATAGATAAGTGGTCAAAAAAAATAACTTGACTATGTATTAAAAACATGTAATTAGTCTTATTAACTTTAGTTTGCAAAAAAACACCTTTTAAATAAACTTTTAATAAATAAATTTAATTAAAATATAAAATGTTAACACGTATAACTAAATATTCATTAAAAAACATAATGAGAAACAAATTTTTAAGTTTCTCATCTATTTTGGTATTAACATTATTAATGTTTTTTATTAATATATTAATCATTTTACATGATGTTAGTTTTAAATTAATAGATAGTATTAATTCTAAAATGACTATCTCTTTGTATTTAGAAAATTGATATAATAAAAATTCTATTGAAGTAATTGATTTAATAGAAGATATAAGAAAAATTGATGCTAATACAGCTGAAAAATGAAAAATAAATGTAATATATAAAACTAAGGAAGATATATTAGAAGATATTAGAGTAAAAGAACCTGATTTAGTTAAAATTTTAGAAAGAAACAATCCTTTACCAGAAACAATTATATTATCTAATATAAAATTGAATCAATATGAGGATTTAAATAAAATCATAGAAAATAAATTATTTTTACTTTCAAAGCAAGAAGATGATAAAGATTATTTTGCTAATTATACTTCCCAATATTTAAGAATTACTCATATAATAAAAGTATTAGATATATTACAATTGGGATTATATGTTATTATATGAATATTTTTAATATCAATATCTATAATAATTTATTCTATTATATGAAACTTTATTTATTATTATAAAGATGAAATATATATAACTAGGTTAGTAGGGTGAAGTAAGAAGTTTATTTATGGTCCATTTGTAATACAGTGAGGGATATACTCTTTCATAGCATTTGTATTAAGTTTTATAATATTTATCTTTATACTTAAAAATTTAAATTGATCATTTTGAGAACTATATATGTTTAAGGTTCAGATACCAATTTCTATATTAGAAATGATAATTTTTGTTCTTATATGAGGGTTTGCTTGATATTTATCATCAAAAAAATATTTAAAATAAAGGCTATTGTAAGCCTTTATTTTAGTAATAGCTTATTTTAGTATAAAAAAAGTAAAAAAAAGATTTGCATAACAAATAATTTTTAATATACTCCCTCTTGCATTTACGAAATGGATTCGTAGCTCAGTTGGTTAGAGCGCCGCACTGTCACTGCGGAGGTCGCGAGTTCGAGTCTCGTTGAGTCCGCCATTAATAAAAATGTAAAAGTCAGCAAATATTTTGCTTAACAAATAGGGAGTAGAAAATAAATTGAAATATATTTATCTCCGTATTCGTTTATTATATTTGTGAAAACTTAATTCTTTGGGGAATTAGCTCAGTTGGCTAGAGCGCCTGCCTTGCACGCAGGAGGTCAGGAGTTCGACTCTCCTATTCTCCACCATTTTATTTTAAATTGTAATTATCTTATAATGCCTGCAAATAAAAGACCTAGAAGATTAAACTATGCAGTTAACAAGAAATGACCTAAAACTTGATGAAAAGTTGGAAAAGCAGTAAGTCATTATAAAAAACTGCAAGAAAGAATCGGTTTCGAGTGAGAAACTAAATGGTTAATGAACGCTGTAAAAATCGTTTCAGTTAAACTTAAAAAATACCAAATAAATCTTAACAAAATATAGTATGCCTAGATTAACAGGACACACACATAGAAAATTAAGAAGAGCTCTAACTTTAATAGAAAAAAAAGTTAGAAAAACTAGAAAATAAAAAATTGATTTTTTTTACTTAATTATTAAAGTTTTTATTACTTTAATTTATTTATATATTTAATACATATTATTATGGCATTTGATAGATCTAAAGCACATATGAATATTGGTACTATTGGTCATGTAGATCATGGTAAAACTACTACTACTGCAG
>JAMOTX010000115.1 GCA_027062145.1 Candidatus Altimarinota bacterium
TGAAACACTTATATCTTTTAAGATTTTAATATCTCATTCAATGTAATCAGATGAGAATTCAACATCATTACTTGTAGTAATTCCGATTGAATTATTATCTATAACTTCAATTTTGTCAATTGTTGAAGCAAAAGCATTACTTGTTAATAAAGAAGATAATGCTAAAAAAAGTAATATTTTAAACTTTTTCATAATATTTTATGTAATATAAATAAATTAATATAACTATATTAAATCATATAAAATAAATATTGTCAAAAAATATACATTTATAATACTATTTTAGAAAAAATAATTATAATTTAATAAAAAACAATAAATTTTCTTATTTTAAAAAATAGTAGTAATAAGAAAATTTATTGTTTTTTAAATATTTATATATTTTTTTGTTTTAAATATGTTTCTAATATTAAAGCAGCTGAAATATCATCTTTATTTCAATTTTTATCTTTTACTCACATAGAATCTAAAATAC
This sequence comes from Candidatus Altimarinota bacterium, assembly GCA_027062145.1. GTDB lineage: Bacteria > Patescibacteriota > Gracilibacteria > BD1-5 > UBA6164 > UBA6164. Next base: position 476 of record JAMOTX010000115.1, read on the forward strand.
AATCTGCTTCAAAACTAGTAAATCTTTCATCTACTCCCTCTATTTTTAAATTAGGAAAAATTTCTTTTAATTTTCAAATAAAAACATTAGTTTTATCTAATTGTCTAAGATTTTTTCAATATAAATCATAAGGCAATCAAACAACTATTATTTCAACTTTATATTCTTTTATCATTTTTCTAAGCTCAGTAATAAGCTTAGGTCTCAAAATAATTCACTTTGGAAAAACTATTCATTCAATACATGTAGCTATTCAAACTCTTTTATCTCAAAGATCAATTCATAGATACATATTATGCTTCTTTAATAATTATAAATACTTTTGCCATAGCATCTTTACCTAGTTTTATAAAAATTTGATTTTCTCATAATTTTTTAATATGACCATCAGGCATTGTAATATTTTTCTTTGATAATTCGATTTTATATTTTTTCTTTATTTCAGCAATAATATCTTTTTCTCAAATACCTCAATATACTTTGTGATTAGCTCAAGTTTTTAATTTAAATTCTAATTTTTTATGATTTAAAATTTCTGTTAAATTATGTCTATTTTCAACCATTTCTCTTTTATGAGTTTCTTCTTTTTTAAGTTTAGCTTTATGTTTTTTTTCTGCTTCAGCTGTAAGCTCTATTGCATATCCTTTAGGAAATAACATATTAGCAGCATAACCTGGTTTTACTTCTTTTATTTCTCACTCTTTACCAACATTTATTACATGTTTTAAAAATAATACTTTCATAATTATTTATTTTAGTTATTAATTATATAAATTATAAAGATATATGTGAATATTCAAATAAAAAAAAGAAACTAATAAATTAGTTTCTTTTTTTTATTTTATTTTTCTTCTTTTTTAATTTCTTCTTTTTCATCATTTGTTTCAGTTTCAACATCAACAATTGAAATTCTATAACCTGTTAATTTAGACGCTAAGTTAACATTTAAACCATTTTTTCAAACAGCTTTAGCTCTTTCACTTGGTAAAATATAACAAATTGCAGATTCATTTTCTTCATCAGCTTCAACTCTAATAACTTCAGCAGGAGAAAGTGATTTTTTTAATATTTCATTTATATCACCTCTATTTGCGATAATATCTATTTTTTCACCTGATAATTCATCCATCACTCATTTAACTCTAATACCTTTTTGCCCAATAAGAGTTCAAACTGGATCAATTTCATCATATGTAGTTGATACTAATAATTTAGTTTTAATACCTGGTTGTCTAACAATATTATCTATAGAAATAATATCATCTCATATTTCAGATACATGTTCAGCAAAAATTGCAGAAACTAATTCTGGTCTTTTTCTAGATAGTATAACTTTTGGTGTTCCCGTTTCATTTTTTGAAACTTCAGCAACATATAAAGTAAATCTAGAACCTGCAGCATATACATCTCTTGAAACTTGTTCTGATTTAGGTAAAACAACTTGATTACCATTGTAATCAAATATAACTTTTCCTCATTCAACAATATCTATTTTCATATTTATTACTTGCCCTTCTTTTCATTCAAATAATTCATATATTTTTTCTTTTTCACTATCACCTATTTTTTGGATAATAACTTGTCTTGCAGCTTGAGAAGCAATTCTTCAAAAACTTTCACCATTATCATCACCATTTATTTCATCAGTAACATCAAGTTCAATAATATCACCTTCTTTATAATCTCATGAAGCATCTCATAATTCATCGAAAGATATTTCAAGTGCAGAATTAGTAACTTCTTTTACAACTGTTTTTTCTTGAGTTATTTCCATAGATTCATTATCTAAATCTAATTTCACATTTATTTCCTCATCTCTTGAAGCATAATCTTTTTTGTATGCAGTTTTTATAGCAGCTTCTATAATTTCTACTAATTTTTCTTTAGGTATCTTTTTTTCAATAGATATAATATTTATTGCTTGTTCAATTTGTTTTAAATCTAACATTTTTTTTTAGTTATAGTATAATTTTAAAACAAAACGAGAACTTGTTTACACAAATCCCCGCTTTAGTTCTAAATACAAGATTATTTTATAGTTTTTTTTTATAATTGCAAATTAAAAAGCTCTCTAAATTAGAGAGCTTTTTTGAATTACATTTTTTTTCTTAAAAAAGAAGGTACATCTAAATCATTTTTATGTGCAACTGGTGAAGAAGCAGGTATATTTGGAGTAGATGGCATTGATGAAGCTGGAGCAGGAATAACTCTAGAATCATTTACTGGTTTTCTACCAAATGGATTTGATATATTAGCTTTTGTTTTTAACCCTTCAGCATGTGAACTATTTGAATCTTGATCAAATCAAGTTGCTACAACAGTAAGTTTTAATTCACCATTATATTCTTCATTAATAGTAGCACCAAATATAATATTTGCATCAGCATCTACTGACTCAGTTATTATTCTTGCAGCTTCATCAACTTCAAACATTGATAAATCAGTACCTCAAGTAATATTAAATAGTAATCATTTTGCTCAAGCAACTGATAATTCTAATAGTGGTGAATCAATTGCAGCTCTTGCAGCTTCTGTAGCTCTATTTTCACCTGAACCATAACCTATACCCATTAATGCAGAACCTGCATTTTTCATAACTGAAGTCACATCGGCGAAATCGACATTAATTAACCCAGGTTGAGTAATTAAATCTGAAACACCTTGTACACCTTGATGTAAAACTTCATCTACAATTGCAAATGCATCAAGTAATGGAGTTTTTTTATCAATGATAGATAAAATTCTATCATTTGGAATTGTAATTAAAGTATCAACTTTTTCTTTTAATTCATTAAATCAACCTATTCATTTAGCCATTCTATTTTGACCTTCAAATGCAAATGGTTTTGTAACGATTCAAACTGTTAATGCTCATAATTCTTTAGAAATTTCAGCAACAACTGGTGCAGCACCAGTACCTGTACCTCATCCAAGACCACAAGTAATAAAAATCATATCAGCTCAAGTTAAAGCTTCTTTAATTTCTTCTCTAGATTCTTCTGCAGCTTTTTTACCAACTTCAGGATTTGCTCATGCACCTAAACCATTAGTTGAAATTTTTCAAATGTTTAATTTAGTAGATGCTAGTGAATTAAATAAAGCTTGAGTATCTGTATTAATTGTAACAAATTCTACTCAATCAAGACCTCATTCGATCATTCTATTAACAGCATTTTGTCCAGCTCAACCTACTCAAACAACTTTGATTTTAGCAACTGGTGATATTCCTGAATTAATATTAACTTCTTCAGGTCATTTTGATGGAGTAAGATCTTTTACTCAACCTAATAAATTTTTTAATTTATCTTCTCTTGTTGTCATAATATGTTTTAATTTATAAGTAATAAAATTTAAATTTTGTAAATTATAATAATTTTTTAAAATTATGGTAATAATTTTTTAAAAGCGTTAATGATTGATTCAAAAAATCATCAAAAATTTAATGTAAATACCTTAGAATTTGTTCAATATAAATTTGAAAAAATCATAGTTCAAATTACTGAAGCAAATACTGGATCACTAATTGATGCATCTACTAAATCATCTTTAGAAGCTGGT
>JAMOTX010000116.1 GCA_027062145.1 Candidatus Altimarinota bacterium
TACAAAGGCAATTATCTTTTTTGTTTTCATATATAAAAAGAAATGAATGACAAACTAATACAGTTAGAGCAATGAAGGAATGAAGTTCTTACTGGTGAGAATTTAAAAAATTAGGTATATCTAAGTATATTGATACTTTAAAATGAGAAAAATTTTCAATTAATAATTTATCTAATTTAGATGATAATGATATTAATAATTTTATAAATAGTGTTGCTATTGAGATTTTAGATTGAGATAGTAAATCTAATAATTGATTTGATAGTGAATTTACTGAAATAATGTCAAATACAAAAAATCAGACAGATAATCTTACGTCATAAAAAAACTGAAACTTATGTTTCAGTTTTTTATTTTTGCCAATTACTAAGAATTTGTTCAAATTCAACTTTGTGAGGTTTAGTAGAACTACTATCCATCCATTGAACTAATGATGTGAGTTTTAATTTAGAATCATTAGAGTCTCAATCTGCTATTCAATCATCTTTTAAATATGAAACTTTTAATTCTCTAGTAAAAAAAGGTTTTAATACTTCAGTTGATCAACTTTGAGAATATACTCAATTTTTTAATCATATTTTAAATGCATTATTATATGTTCATGAACCAAAATTACCAGTTACTGTAGTTCAAGATAAATACCATAGATTATTACTTGATCTATAAATAATATAACTTCACTCCTTTATGTCATAAAAATCACTATCTTCTCATATACAATTACTATTATAATTTAAAGTATTCCAACAGTTACTATAATCACTTGAAAATTGTAACCAGTTTGTATCTCTTATGTTTGTAAATGCTTCTATTCATTGTTTTGCTATTTGTATTCAGTATATTTTATTTTTTGTAGATACTGATAATTGAGTTGATTTGTAAAAAATAGTATACATTCATGTAACTCAAGATGTAATTATTAATAGTATTACAATTGCTTCGATAATTGATGTTGCTTTTTGCGATTTTTTCATATAATTAATGGGAAAAAATTAATAATTTTATTAATTACATATTATTAAATAAATTAAATAATGCAAAAAATTTCAATACATGATGAGAAAAAAGTTAAACAATTATTAGTAGAAAATGGAGAAAAAGCTTTCAGGTATTCACAAATAGAAAACGCTTTATATAAAAATTTCATTGATGATTTTGATAAAATGGAAACATTGTCAAAAAAAGCAAGAGAAATATTAAAAGAAAATTGTTTTATTGATACACTTATAGTTGATACTGAAAAAACTAGTTCAAACTGACAAACAACTAAGATTTTATTCAAAACTGAAACTGGTGAATTTATTGAAGCTGTTATAATGAGACATTTAACATGAAGAGTTACTTTATGTGTATCATGTCAAGCATGATGTCCAATGTGATGTTCTTTTTGTGCCACTTGAAAATTAGGATTATTGAAAAATCTTACAAACTATGAAATAATAGAGCAAATATATTATGCAGCTAAGCTTTTGAATAAAGAAGGTAATAAACTTAGAAATATTGTTTATATGGGTATGTGAGAACCTATGCTTAATTATGATGTTGTTAAAGAAACTATTGATTTCGCAAATGCTCAAAAAAAGATGGATTTAGCAAATAGAAGAATAACTGTTTCAACTTGTTGAATTGTTCCATGAATTAATAGGTTTACTGAAGATTTTTCTCAAACTGGTTTAGCTGTTTCTCTACATGCTCCAAATGATGAAATAAGACAAAAAATAATGCCTGTTGATCATACTTATCCACTTAAAGATTTAATGAAATCTTTAGATGACTATGTAGCTAAAACAAATAAAAGAATATTTTATGAATATATTATGATTAATTGAATTAATGATGATATTAAATTAGCTCATGAATTAGGTAAATTATTAGAATGAAGATTGGCACATGTTAATTTTATTCCATATAATGAATGAGAATGAACAAGTTCAGATTGATTTAAAACTACTCCAAGATTTATAATCGAGAAATTTCAAAAAATACTTCAACATTATGGAGTAGTATCAACTATCAGAATGACTATGTGAGATGATATTGATGCAGCATGTGGTCAATTAGCGAACAAAAAATGAGAGTAAAAAATATACTTTACTTTTTATTTTAAAATATATACTATATAAAATTATTTCAACTTTTTAAACATTTATTTATGAGACATTTAGTATTTAGATTATTTTTAATAATATTATCTTGAGTAATGTTATTATCTTACGTTTTCCCATGGTCTAGTTATGATATAGAAGTACCTTTTTCAGGTAGTGAATATAAATTAGGTTTAGATCTTCAATGATGAATAGAGCTTGATTATAAAGTTGATTTAGAAGAAGCTATGACTGATCCTGAATATAATAATGAAAAAGAAAAAGAAATTATAGAAGGATTAAAATCTATTATTGATAAAAGAATAGGTACTTTAAAAATAAATGATTCTGTTATTACTTCAGCATCATATGGTTGAGAACAACATATTATTGTTCAAATACCATTAAAATGAAATAGCTCATTTGAAAATAGTGATAATATAGAAAAAGCTAAAAAAGCAATTTGAAAAGTTGTAAAAATAGAGTTTAAAGAGAGAAGGACTAATATTACAGAGGACGATATTATTGCTAGAAAAACGTTGTCTGAAAATGCATTATCTGAAATTAATACATGAGAATATCCGTTTTCATTAACAGCAGATAAAATTAAACTTTCGTTTGAGAATGTAGTTATTTGAGAATCAGAGGATATTAAAAAATTATTCAATATTGATAATATTGAATCAAAAAAAATAATTGAAACTAAATTAAATTGAGATGATTGATATTTGATTTTATCAGATATAGTTGAACAAAAGTATAGTTATATCTTTATTTCAAAAAGACCATCTGCTTGGATGGCTGCTACTGATTCTGAATGAAGAGTATTAAATGATAAATATTTTATTAAATCATCGGTTCAATTTAATGAAGCATTTACTCCTATGATAGAGCTTACATTTAATTCAGAATGAGCTAAAATATTTTGAGAATTATCTACTAGATTAGTAGGACAACAAATGGCTATATTTGTATGAGGTGAATTACTTACTGCTCCAAATATAAATGAACCAATATTATGAGGTAAAGCTGTAATAACTTGAAATTATACTCCTGAGGAAGCTAGATTATTAGCTCAAGATATTAATACTTGAGTTGTTCCAGCTCCAATATATTTAACATCTGAAAAGACAATTGATTCAAAACTTGGATCTACCTCACTTGAAAAATTAATTTTTTCTTGAGTTACAGGTTTTTTATTGATACTTGTATTTCTAGTTGTTGTTTATAGGTTAGCTTGATTTATGTCTGCTATAGCATTACTTATGTATATTGCTATTGTATTAACGATAATTAAGTCAATGTGAGTAGTATTAACTCTTGCTTCTATAGCTTGATTAATCTTATCTGTTGGTATGGCAATTGATGCTAATATACTTATATTCGAAAGAATAAAAGATGAATTAAAAAAATGAAAAGATATTAAAGAATCTACTTTAATTTGATTTAAAAAATCGTGGACAGCAATATGGGATTCAAATGTTACATGATTTTTAGTTGCTTTAATATTATTTATATTTGGTATAAATATAATTAAATGATTTGGGTTAATGTTAGCAATTTGAATAACTGTTTCATTATTTTCAGCAATGTGGATTTCTAGAATTTTATTAATTTTATTATCTGATACATTAAAAAACAAAAAATTATTTATTTGATTTAAAGATTAATAAGTTATTTTGTCAATTTAAAAAACACTATTAAAGTAGTGTTTTTTTTGTATTTTAATATAATTAAATATATAAAATTATTTTATTTTTTACATGATTTGTATGCTAAAAAAAATAGGATTTTTATTAATTATGACTTTGATATGAATAATACTATTTTTTAATTTTAGTTTCTTTACTTGATGAAATACAAAAAATATTTTAGATAG
>JAMOTX010000117.1 GCA_027062145.1 Candidatus Altimarinota bacterium
ATAATTAAAAAGAATAAAGTATATATTAATAAATATCAAAAAATAAACATAAATAGAAAATTAATAATATTTCAATCAAGTCAAAGTAAAAAAGATATTATTAAACTATTTAATCATATAAGTATTATATATTTTCAATCTCCTGCTCACCATTTATTATCTTTATAGAAAAGAAAACCAAAAAATATAATAACAAGTAATCAAATAATATTAGTTTTATCAAAATAAAAACCTTTAATCCAAAAACTTAAAATAATAGAAAATAATAAAAATGGAAAAATAAAATAATTTTTAATTTTTCATGTTTTATAATCAGTAAAAACTGCATAAAAAGGAGTAACAAGTAAAAATAAAACTATACTATTTATTAATGTCATCATTTTTTTTTAGAAAGTATATTTTTATTATATTACTTTAATATTCATTGCAATAAAAAAAGAGCTTAAGCTCTTTTTTTATTCAAATACATAAGGTGGATTTGATTGAATATTTCCATCATATTCTATAATTAAAGGTGAATCATAACTATCAGAATCTGTAGATATTAAATCACTATTTCAATTATAAGTAATTGTACAATTTAATCAAAATGTTTTTCCTCATGCTATTTTTACATATTGAGAATCACAATGTAAAGGAACTTTGCTATCACCCATAAGATTAGTAGAAATTTCATAATTATTTTCATTTACTCTAGCATATCTTCTTAAATATATTAAATCATATGCTTGAGCTCTTTCTTGAGTACAAGTAGATTTATCATAATCAGGTGTTCCGTATGGACAACTAGTTTTTATATTTAAAGTTTTAATACTTCATCAAATAGTATTTCTAGTCATGAAACTTCATTTCCAATGTAATTGATTAACTAGGTTTTCTCAAACATTATCACCATCATACATATTATTAGATCAATCAACACTTACAACTGGTCATTCAGAATAAATAATTCATACACCATTTGTAATGTTTTCATCAATTCTTAATTCAGATTCATCTCAACTTGAATCATTTCATACTAATATTATTCAAAGAATAGATTGTTCATCAGTATAGAATAAATCAGATTTTAAATTAATATTACCATTTTCAACTATAATAGTTTTTTTCCCTGATATTCAACATGCATTATCATTTGAACATTTAATTTCAACATCTCTATCTTTTACGTACAATATATCTCATCACTGTAAAACTAAACCTTGAGCTGCATTGAAACTATTTAAATCAGAAATATCAATAGTGTCTGAAGGAGTTAACTTTGTAGCATCAGACATATCAACTCATCTTAATAATTTTGCTAAATTTTTATTAACACTTGTTTTTAAATCAAATAATGTAATTTTAGAAAAATCATTAAATGTAGAATCATCAGTAGTTACAGCACCATCTCAATTTAAATTTCAAGTTTTATTATTAGTTTGAGTAATTCAAGTAATTTTAACCTCTGATAATATAGCTTTACTATCATCTTCATAATTACTAAGATCATCAAAATCTCTTGTGGTATGAATTCAAAAATATTTAAATCATGTTTGAATAGAAGGTAATTTAACAATTTTTCATCAAACTTTATATTCTAATTCTGAATAAAGAGCAATTTCTCTATCATCAGAACTTATTCAAGAAATACTTTGTGGTAAAATTTGAAATACATTTTCATTTGAATTAAAAGGCATATTTCATTTTCAAGCAGGATAAACTCAAGTAATATTAGTAATTAAATAATTATTATATTTATTAGTAGTGTCCCAAGCTCAATCATTAGTATTGTTTTCTTTTAATCTTGATTGAGTTATTTGTAAAAAATTATTTTTAGTTCATGTATATATATTTAAACTATAAGCAATATTTTCATTATGAATTTTAGATAAAGTCATATCTTTTACTTGTCATTCAACAAGAGGATATATATTTCAAATAGAATTAAAAGTTAAAACTGGATCAAATTTAAATTCTGGTAATTCATTAACAAATGAATCACCAACAGTATTAAATTCTCAAACTGAATTATTACTTGTCTTATCAATAACATCAATTTTAAAGTTAGTAAATTTTAATTCAGCTGTTGCTGATCAATATAATGATTTATTTTGAGCAGGATTTGCAGATATTTTCATATATTCATCATAAGTAGGAACAGCAGATTTTATAGATATATTTAATTCTCATTTATCTAATTTATCTCTATTACTAAGAATAGTTTGGAAATCATGATATTCATTAATGAATGTACTATCAATATCATCATTATTTCAATCTTTAAAAGTAAATCAAACTCAATTTCATAATTCGCTATCAATATTATCTAATTGATTAACTCATAAACTATTTTTTAATTTAAAAGTGAATCAAATATCTTTTACTCAATTAACAGGAACCACCTCATTATTATATTTATCTCTAAAATCTATTTTTAGGTTATATTTAGAAGAATAATCAGATAAATTGTTTTCATATTTTATACTAATATTATTAGTTGAATTGGCCAATAATGGTTCATTAGCAACAATTTGAAAGTCAGGAGTAGGATAAGAAATACAATTATTAACCATATCACAAATTTCTTCTAATCAATATTTAGAATCTCAATTATAATAACTTTTTATTTTCCAACTATAATATCTAGATCAATCATTATCATAATCCATATAAAATCATCAAGCATCTTTTCAAGATACATTTGAAAAATTGTGTTCTATCTCTGTAGTAGAAAAATCTGTTATTTTAGTATTTAAATTAGATAATTGATATTTTCAATAATTTTCAGTTGTTCATTTATTATCATATTTTTCAATAAATAATTCAAATGAGCTAAGTCAAGATTTATTATCATTAAAAGAAGGTATCTTTAATTTTCTAGCATCTAATGCAGTCATAGGTTTTATATTTGATACTCAATTTTCATATATACTTTCGAAAGATAAATCTCAATTATTTCATGTTTTGTACTGAATTGATTGTCAATTCGTAGCTAAGTTTGATATATCATAAGTACTTCCATTAACTAAAGGAGCATCACCATCTGGAGTTAATATTAAACTTGTAATATTATTAATTCTATTAATTTCTGTTCAAGAATCATTTAAAAATATTACATCTGTTGATGAACTATCAATAACTGACGTGTTTCATGCTCAATCAGTTGCAAAAGTATTTGGTAAATTTAAAATATCAAAAGTATCATTTTGATATCAAGACCATTTATATGTTAGTTTTAAATCTTTTTTTTCATTATCTCAAGTAATTAATGTATCTGGATTTGTATCTCATAAAATCAAAGGATAATCTATTGTATCTATTTGTGATACACAAGATTGACCGTAACATGTTTTATCTTTATTAGCGACAGTAGTATCTCTACAAGTAATATCTAAAGTAAACTCTCATTCAGCATCATTAGCTTGTTTATAGTATAATTTTCAATCATTATAGTATTGATTTTTCATTCAAGCTAAAGTTATACTATTAAGTACACATTTAACAGGAACAGTATCTACAAAATAACGTTTAAAAACCGTATCAGGATATACATTATGACCTGGATCAACAGTAGAATCTTCTGCTTTAAAATGTAAATCATAAATTCAGTCTGGTACTACATTTCAATTAACTGAAGAAAAATCTATATCAGTATTACATTCAGGAGCAGTTAATGAAACCCAATTTGAATCGTAGTGAAGTTCATCAATTTTATATCATTCTATTTTATATGCACAACTAGATATGTTACTAGTTTCAGGGTTAGCTCACGCATAGGCACTGAATGAAAACCATAAATTACTTATTAATAAAAGTAAAGTTAAGTTTATTTTTGTATTCATAATTATAAAAAAAAGAAATAAATTTATATGACATATCTAAATAATATCATATAAACTTATCTCTTACAACTTTTCAGCTTGATAATTTAAAAATTCATGTTCTAAACTATTTTTATCACCTAATACTGTAAATACCCAATCAAATAAAAACATAAAGAAACTACAATGACCATCAAATACTTGATTTGTATAAATATTTCATCTAGCTTGATAAGACTCAATTGGACACACTCAACAATAAGGTGCATATGCACATATATCGCAAGGTAAACTTTCAACTATCGATGCATCCATCATAGCTCAAACCATTTCATTTTGAACAAGATCCTCTAAACTTGAATTAACATCTCAAATCTTAAATACATCATCATCAACCATTCTTCACTCGTCACAAGTATAAATACTTCAAGTATAATCATATGCTATTTGTCATATTCAAGCTCCACAAGGACTTCTTAAATCCATAAAATTAGTATCTTCAGGATTTAAAATTTTTCACATAATTATTCATAAAAATCATTCTTTTACTTTAATTCCCTTTCAATAAAGCTCAATTAAATAATTAAAATAATTTTTATAAAATTCTACTAATTCTTCATTTGAATAACCTAATGTGTTTTTACTTTTAACAGCAAATCACAGTCAGTTTAATTTTTTTAAAAATATATTATCAAATCATAATTCTATATATGTATCAACTAATTCTCTATAATTATTTAAAGTTTTTCTAGTTATTACTCACATTGCTCAATGTAATATTTTTTTTCATTTTTTTTCTTCCCACTCTCTAATTAAGTAGATTTTTTCTTTTAATGCATCAAAACTTGAAACAAGATTATTTTTTCAAATCATTAATCTATTAAAATCATGAGTTTTTCTATCTCAATCTAAAGAAGTTGAAATACTAAGATTTGGATAACTAAACAATTTTTCAAGTATTTCATCATCAACTAAAGTTAAATTAGAAACAAGTGCATAATTAATATTCTTTTTTGTTATTTTATTTTTTTCTTCTGTATCTTTAACAATAAAATCAATTAACTTCATATTAACTAAAGGTTCTCATCATTGAAATTCAATAGTTAAGTTTTTTGCTGGACTTGATAATATAATATCTATAATTTTAGCTGCAGATTCTTCATTCATACTTAATCAATCGTCAGTATATCTGTAATCAGCTGCTGCATGACAATATTTACATTGATGATTACATCATTTTGTTAGAACCATTATATGTAGTGTTGGTCAAATGAAATTTATTCAATTTCTTTTTTGATATTCAGTCACAGCATTTTTTAAATAATCTTTATCTGTTAGTTTAAAGAATTTCTTTTCAGTAAGTTCTTTAAATAAATCTGTATTAACATCTATTTTGTCTTCTAAATATTTATAGAATTCATCATTTTTTAGAACAATTGAGTCTCAAAAAATATTTGTAACTACTTTTTGTTCTTTTCATAAATGATTGAATCTAATAAATGGTATATTTTTATTCATTTTTTAAATTGTTTTATATATTAATCTACATTTATACTTCATAACGCTTGAGCAATTATTATTTTTCTTAAATCTTTATTTTTATCCGCTATTTCAAATCTTAAAGAATTAAAAGTTAACTCTTCTTTTATAAGTAAAAAATCAGCGTCATCTAGGTTTTCTAGATTTATAATGAAGTTTTTTTCATCTTCATCAATAGAAAAATCTTTTTCTTCTAAATATAAATTAATAGTATATAAAATAGCTTCTTTTGCATATAAGCTTTTTAAAACTTTTATCTCTTTCATAGTTTTTAGTTTAATTTGTAAAATAATACTAATTAGGTAATATTATATAAATATATTTTTAAATTCAATAAATAAATGATAATAGTTCCTACTAGAGTTTGCAACACTGATAAATGCTGATATTGTTGAGTTCTTAAAAAAGATTTTGAGAATATTTATTTTAAAAATTTAAATATTTTAGATTTTAAAAACAAACTAGAATTATTAACTGAAAAAACAAATGATAATGAAATAAGGTTTTTTTGATGAGAACCTTTTTTAAAGTTTGAAATAATAAAAGAAATAATCTCTTGATTAGATAATGATAAATATAATTACACTATAAATACAAATTTAAGCTTAATTAAGGATGATTATTTAGTTTTTTTGAAAAAATATAATATAAAGTTAATTATAAGTTGTAATTGAGACTTATACTCTCACTGTTTAACTAGAAGTTTAGAAAAAGAAAAAACTATATTACTTTATCAAAATATTGAAAAAATAATTAAATATTGAATAAGATATCAAATAAATATAGTAACCACTCCTAAAATAGTAGATAGACTTAGAAAAAATCTTCATTTTATAAATAGAAGATTATGATGAAAAATATTTAATTTACTTCCGGTTAACTATAATTGATGGACTAACGAATGATTATTAGAATTTAAAAATCAACTAAGTGAAATTGAAAAAGATATTAAAAATTGAGATTTAAATATACATTTCATAAATAAAGATGTAAATAATAAAGTGTCTTTATTTAATAGTGAAATAATTATAGATTCAGACTGAAAGATCTATCCTAACATGGTTATAATAGAAAAATTTTTCGAAGTAGAAAAAAAGAAAATTCAAATAACTGATTTTAATAAAACTTATACTGAAATTCAAAAAAACATAAACAATTATGACACAGAAACTCAAATAATATATGAAAATTATATAAATAAAGTTTTAAATAAAAAATTTGAAGATATAATAGAAAACGATAATGAATCGTCTGAAATTTTTAGTGACTTTCTTAGTAAAATATAAAAATGAAAATACTTACACCTGTAAAAAATCTCCTTTCGTGAATAGAGATAATAAATGCATGAACAGATGAAATTTATTTCTGAATAGTTTCAACTAAATGGGAAAATAAACATTGATATAAAAGTATATTAAATCGTAGAGATTGATCACTTGCAAATATATCTTCTTATGAAGATGCAGTCAAATTAATTGATTATGCTCACAAAAAATGAGTAGAAGCATATATTACATTAAATAATTCACCTATAATAGTAGATATTGAATTAATAAAAGAAGAAATAAAAAATGCAATAAATGTAAAACCTGATGCTCTAATAGTAAAAGATATATTTATAGCAGAATTAATTAGAGAAATCGATAAAGATATAGATATACATTGTAGTAGTTTAAATCAAGTTATAAATTCTGAAAGTATTAATTATTGGATTGAAAATTTCAATATTTCAAGAATGATATTCCCTAGAAATATTTCTGCAAGTGAGATTAAAACATTGTGTTTAAAATTTCCTGATTTAGAATTCGAAATATTTGTTAAAAATGATTGGTGTTATAATAGTGATTGAGTCTGCTCTTCCTTACATTTAGAGTGACTAAAAAACTGAATGCCCTATGTATGCAATAGAGAATCTATGTATAAAACCACTGATAAAGATTTTCAAGAAAGGTACTTAGATTTGTATAGAAAAACACTCGACTGTAAAATATGTATTCTTGCTGATTTAAAATGACTTAAAAATCTTGTAAGTCTTAAAATTGTTGGTAGAGAAAAACCTTTAATAATAATATTAAATGATTTAAAGTTTATTAAAAATTCAGTTAAATTTTTAAAATTATCTGAAAACAATAAGGAATTCATTGATTTTAATATAAATCTACATAAAAAAATAATAAAAAAAGATTGTGGTCACAAATGATGTGAACTATATAATATGCACTATAATTAATATGGAAAAAGCCTATCTAATAACTCAAAACACTGATTTAAATAAAGATTTTTCTGAGTATGAAAGATTATATATTTGAGATCAATACTGTGAACATAATATGTTCTATTTTTTAAGTGATTCAGATTTTATAAACAAAATATTAAAACTTGATAAAAAAATCACTATAACAACTCCTATTATTTCTGAAAAATGAATAATTAAATTTTTTAATTTTTTAGACTCATTTGTTAAAAAAGTTGATATTAAAAATTTAGAATTAATAGTAAATGAACAATGAATTTTTCATAAATTAAGTAATAATTATACTGAAATAAAGATAATCTGGTGAAATTTTTTAAGCTGACAGAATAAAGACCCTTATTTAAAAATATTTAAAGATAAGGAAGCACATAAAATGCTTAGTATTGATTCTAAATATTATAGTAATTTATTTAATTCTAAAAATATAGAAACTATAGAGTTATATAATGTATTTCAATGACTAACAATAAATCAAAACTTTAATGTAAATATGTATTTCCCTTATGTAGTTTATTCTATAAACAGATACTGTATTACCGCATTAATTAATCAAAAAATAGATTATATGACTGTAGTAGAAAATTGTAACTGATGTAAAAATATAGAAAAAGATGATTTAGATATGGAATTAAAAATTTGAGATGAAAAAGTAAAACAATACTTTAGATGAAATAAGCAATTTTATAAAAACGAAGAATTATTAAAATACGATAAAATAAATAGAATAATATATAACTATGATTTAATATAAAATGATTGATGTAAATTATAATGAGAAATTTAGAAAATTTTTTAAAAAGTTTTCTAAACAATATTCACTAAGTACAGATAAAGATGAGAAAAAATTTTTATGGGATTTAGCTGTTGATTTTGTTGAAACAAATAGAGATTTTGTGATGCAATACCCTATTGCTCAATACTGGTCAAGTATTTGAACTGAAGAAAAAGATTCATTAGAAAATCTTTTTTTTGAAGAATATAATTGAAAAGATATTAATCTTTATTTTCATATTCCTTTTTGTAAAACGAGATGTACTTATTGTAATTTTCATATAGT
This sequence comes from Candidatus Altimarinota bacterium, assembly GCA_027062145.1. Classification (GTDB taxonomy): domain Bacteria; phylum Patescibacteriota; class Gracilibacteria; order BD1-5; family UBA6164; genus UBA6164. Next base: position 8,654 of record JAMOTX010000117.1, read on the forward strand.
TGTTTGAGATTGATCAAAAGAATTAATGACACAAATATATATTACAAAACTAAAAAAAGAAATAGATTTATTTACAGAAAAAGTAACAAATTATAATATAAAAACAATTTTTATATGATGATGAACTCCTTCTTATTTGGATGAAAAACCTTTAGAAGATTTATTAAAGTATATTAATTTAAAACTTTGAAATAATTTTGATGATGAGCTAGAATTTTCATTTGAATGAAACCCAGATTCTTTTAACGAAAATAAATTAACAATCCTTAAAAAATATAAAGTAAATAGATTATCTTTTTGAGTGCAAACTTTTAATAATCAAATTACAGAAAAAATAAATAGAACATACACTGATGTTATAGTTTTTGATATAATTAAATTAGCAAGAAAAATCTGATTTAAAAATATAAATGTAGATATGATTTATGGTTTACCGTGACAAGATTATTTATGTATGAAAAAAGATCTAGAAATAGTATCTAAACTTGAAGTAGAACATATTACATACTACCCTCTTTATTATTACGATGAATCAATAGTCACTCAAATAGATTGAAGAGAAGATAATATTAAACAAATATACAGTTTTTATGATGAAGTAATTGATAAATTAAAAAATAATAATTTTAATCAATATTGAAGAGAATATTTCTCAAAATGAGATAAAATTTCACATTATCAAAATAATTTTGTATGAAATGGTTATTTGTATTGATTTTGACAATCAGCATACTCTTTTAATAAAAAATATGCCTTTAAAAAAAATGAAAACCTTAAACAATACCTTATAGATAACAATAACCTTATTCATTATTATAAATATGATAATGAAAATATTAATAGAAGATTGTTTGTTTTATGAAGTAGGAACATAAAAATAGAAAAAGACAAGTTAGAAGATATAGAAAGTGTTGAAAAAATTAGAGAATTAATTAAAATTCCATTAACTATGTGATTAATAAAAGAAGATAATGATTCATTTTATTTAACAGACAAATGATTAAAATATCAAGAAATATTAGCACATATGATTGTTTAATTTATTTATTAATTACTTAATTATTCATGAAAAAAATAATTTCAATATTAGTATTGGTTTCAATACTATCTGCGTGTAACCAAATTGAACCAATTAATAATTCTTCAAATAACGAAATAAAAAAAGAAGATATTTCAAAAAAATGAATTAATTTAAATGAAGATTTTTGAATTAATTTAAACGAAGAAGAACTTATTACTAAAAGATTCGAAATATTATCTAAAACATTTAAATCACATTCAGATTTAATGTCATCAATACAGTATGAACAATTCGTAGATTATGTTTATGACGTATTCGCTAAATATAAAGATCTTTGAAGAGAAGAATCAGAATCAAAAAATAATTATATTTTTAATGTACTTATTCCTAAAATAGTTATAAACAACTATGTAGTGCCTTGAAAAATGACTGAAAAAGAAGCTGAGTTAGTAATTCAATCAATTAAAAGAAATGATTTAAATACTTTGTCAGACAAAAAACTTATCACTGAAAAATTCAAAATTTATTTCGAAGAAAATAAATTTAATCCGTTTATTAAGTCTTTAAATACAAAATGATTAACTAAAGATGAAAAACTTGAATTATTATTTAAAGATAAAGATTGAGTTATTTATTCTATATTAAGTAATAGATATAACTGGAATAAAACTTGAATTGGTTATAAACCAGCTGATATGGAAGCTGAATTTATGGTGTACTTAAATAAAAAATTAGAATATACTTTTTGAACTATAGGTGTAAGTGAAGATGAAGTAAAAGATTATGCTTATAAAAAATATAATGTAGATTCTCTTGAATCACTTTGAGTAAATATTTTAGAAAAATTTAATAAATTAGTTAAAAAATATAACTTAGAATGAAAAATACCTTTAGATAGATATTATAGAAATGATGAAAGAAAAGATATATTTATTAATAGAAAAACTGTAGACAATTATATCAACACTCTTTCAAATTGAAATTCTGAAGATTTTATAAAAGAATTAAGTGATATAAGATTAGAAATGTATTTATTATCATATTTTTGAAGAAATAGGACTGATTTAAATGAAAATCAATGATTATGGTCATCTAGAACAAGATCTGATTTCATTGACCCTGTATTTGGTAAATGAATTCAAAATTTATTTAGACTTGGTAGATATTTACCTTGAGAAGAAATTAAAATAGATTTAAATAAATCTGAAAACAATATTTAATTATTAATAAATTTAAAATGATTAAGTTAAAACTTATCTCAATATCATTAATAACAATCTTTTTATTATCAAGTTGTTTATTTGAAAAAGAACCTGATGTTTTATGAATATATGTAAATGAAAAAACACATATAGAAAATAATCCTATTGCTACAGACAAAGAGCAATCAAGAATAGATTTAGCTGATAGTGAAAAAAACAAGGATATAAATAAAATAAAATCTTATTTAAGAACATTTTGTTGAGTATATAAAAATGTTGATTCATTAGTTACATCAAATCATTTCTATAAATTAAAAACTATTGTTGATAGAATTGATTCTAAAGAATCAAAATTTATATATATTGAAATGCCTTCATATGTATTTGAAATGTGTAAGGATAAATCTCCTGAGTATATTGAAACATTAACTTTATATTTACAAACTAGTCTTGATGATTTGAATTGATTAAATTTAAAATTAAAAACTTGATATTTAACTAATTATATTGAGGAGTTAAATTTAGTTAATGAAGATGTTCCTTCAAATATAAAAGAAGCTACAAGTTTTAATAATTATTTTTTAGATAAAAACACTGCAACTTTAGAAGCTTTTTATTACCCATATTATCTAAAAGAAAAAAATAATATTAAATCATTTTTATCTAAACCTATATTTTCTCTTGAAAAAGATAATAAAAATAAAGAATTAGCATTAAGAAATTTAATTAAAAATCTTGATGATTTATGAATTGAATCAATTGATGAATTTAGATTGCTATTACTAAAAAATAATAATTTCAAAGATGAAAATGAATTAAAGGAATCTATTAAAAAAGATTATTTAAATATAATCTCTAATAATAAAATATTATCAGAAAAATTAATTGACTTATCTGTTTTTAAAGGTTATATTAATAGTAGAGCTTATCAAAAATTATTAGATAATAATAATTTTAAAAATAATATTACTGAGTTCTGAAAAAAGATGTTAATCCTATCAATAGTTTGAAATGATTATGCAGATGGTTTAAATGAAACATGGGCATGAAAACAATTTTTCTGAGATGAAAAAATCGGTAATTGAATTATTAGATTAAACTATATTTATATTCTTAGCTTATAAAATATGAAAGCAAAAAAAAATCTTAAATCCTTTTTAAGAGAAGAAGATGGTAAAGCAATAAAAAAAAGTTTGTTAATTTCATCATTATGACTTGTTGTTTGATTTTGAATAACAAATAGTGCTGATGCACGGCATTCTAATTACAATAATCATAGTAGTGCTACTTGAGCAGCTAATCATTCTTCTACTCATAGTAGCCATAATAATCATTCTTCTTATTAATAATAATTTAAAATATGAAAAATATTAAAATTGTCTTACTTCTGTTAATTTTAATGATGCCTTTATCATTGTTTGCTAAAGGATATGATTGAGGATCTATAGTTAATTGGTCAGTTTCATCTTGAACAAAAAATTGTCCCTCATGAAAAGTTCTTTATTGACGTTATGATTATTCAGGACAACCTAGATCTTGATCAGCTGTCTGTTATAGACCAGATAATACAGCTCCATCTATATCTATAGATACACATTGATATAATTTAAATACATGGACAAATACTGACAAAGTTACTGTTTCTGTAAGTATATCTGATAGTCAATCATGATTATGATCTATGTGGTATACTATAAATTGAGCTAGAACAAATACATCTTCAAGTTATTCTATAGACTTCACTAAAGAATGAACTTATTTAGTAAGATTATATGCTTATGATAAAGCTACTTTAAGCTCTTATAATTGAAGTAGTGTTACTGGTAATCTTTGATATAAAAGTATTGTTATAAAAATAGATAGATCAAAACCTGGTTTTTCAATAAGTCCAATTGTAAAGAATTTTACTGAAACCATTAAATGATGGTTTGGTGTAAAACCAAAAATAGGATTTGAATTAAGTGATCTATATGAGGGAGCAAATATAAAAATTAAAAATTATGCATGTACTTTTTTACCAGAACATGCTAAATATTCATACCCAGTTGAAAATATATCATTATTTTGAACTGGTGTTACATGATCTTGTAATGCTTCATCATGATTAGACTGTACTGTTGATTCAAATTATAATCCTAATATGAATGACTGTAATTGGACATGTGATGATTGATATGTAAGTGATTGAGATTCATGTGTAATTGAACATATTACATTATCATGTAATAGTGGTTCTTTACAAATACCTGATTCAATATATGTATATAATGAACGTGAAATAGTTATTAATGATTGAGATTCATGAGATAATATATTTTGGAGTGAACCTTCTTGAGTTCCTAGAACTTGAATATATCAAGCAACCTATGACTTATCAGAACAAGATTATCTTCCTTGACTGAATTCATGTCAATATTCATGTTCAGATTGATTGCATAAAGAAATATCCTATTGATGAAAATGTATAAATGATGTTACTATAGTATGTTGTAATAAATGAGCTCTTTCATATATAGCTGATACATGAGCCGCTATTGATTGTACATTAGATGAAAACAAAGATGATCCTAGGTGTGCATTTAATGATTTATGTAATTGATATATTAAAGATGTTTTATGAGATTGGAATATTTCAGAAGACAAATGGGAATTTGATGACTCAATGGGAAATTTATTTGACTCATCTCAAGCTGCTTGTGGTTATGAAGTATTACCTGATTCAGATTGATTTGTATGTAATAATTATTATTCATTAACATGAAGTGAAGTTGACTCTACACGTGAATGTATTTTAACTGACACATGAGAGTGGTCAAATGATAAAAGAAATGATGATGAATGAAATAATAAATATGATTGTACTAACAAATCAAAACATTCTAAATATACTTCTAATTGATATGATAATAATTGTAGTTATGCATGTGATGATTGATATTTTAAAGATGATAGTTCTTGAGATAGCCCAACATGAAAATGTGTAAAAGATATCGATTGAGAATGTTGAAGTGCAAATTGATTAAATGCTGATGAGCAACCAGAAGATGATGATAGATTATGTGCAGCATGAGATTTTGATGAAAAACGTGACAAAGATGGAAAATTCAAATGGAAATGTGAATGAACAACATGGCACTCAAAGGATGTTAATTGTGAATCTATTGAAAAAACAATTTCTTGTTGATCATCTGATTGAGAAACATTAGAGTCAAAACCAACTACAAATCTTTGTAAATATGAAAGATCTATAAACTGGACAGATGAAAATGCTGATGATGGTACTTGGAACTGGACTTGTATTTCAGAAAATTGAAATAATGATAAAAATTGTAAAGCGTACAAACAAACATATTGTGAAGCTGATGGTGAAAATGAATGTACTGTTCAATAATTAAAAGTAGAATGATTTGTATAATTAAATCATTCTACATATTTTAAAATAATATATAATATATAATATATGTATAAAGAAATAATTAAAAAATCATTTATCTGAGGTTTAGTATTTGCTATAACTGCTTTTTGAGTAGTATATGCTGCTAATATAACTTCTGTTAAGACTCAATCTATTAATAGTTGAGATATTATGGGTAAAGGTTGGTTCCAAGATGTTAATGATTCTATTGTCCCTAGTTGAGCTGTTATGGCTTTTAATAAATCATCATGCCCAACTGGTTGGAGTGAATATACTCCTGCATATGGTAGATTTATAAGATGAATAGATAAATCATGAAATAATCAAGATCCTGATGGAGAAAGATCAACTTGAAATATTCAATCTGATATGATTAAATCTCATAGTCATACTACAACTATAATGATTTGAGATAATAGTGTAGACTGAGTAGATAGCACTACAACTAATAGTTGAGAACACCATAATGAATCTAGAGAAACAGCATCTACATGATGAGCTGAAACTAGACCTGTTAATGTAGCTTTATTATATTGTGAAAAAAATTAATAATTAATAATAATTAAAATATGACAAATTATAAAGAAACAATTAAAAAATCATTTATCTGAGGTTTAGTATTTGCTATAACTGCTTTTTGAGTAGTATATGCTGCTAATATAACTTCTGTTCAATCTCAAACTATTAATAGTTGAGATATTATGGGTAAAGGTTGGTTTCAAGATGTTAATGATTTAGTTGATAAATATAGTACTTTTTGATGGAATATTGTATCAACTAGTGATAATAATGATTTTGATATCAATTGTGAACGGAGAGTTAAAATGGATAACAGCTATTATTATCCTAATAAAATATCAACAGATATATTAATTTGATTTGAAAATTTCTTAGGTTCACCTTCTGGTGATTATACTACAACTAGTATTTTTGGCATAAAAAAAACATCTAAAGATAATTTTTATCACTATGAAGCAACAGCTAGAGTAGCAGATGGTTATGTGACTGATAATAATTCAGATAATGCAGTTCAATTAATTGAAAAAAAATGTAATTAAAATAAAAAAACTACTCTAACGAGTAGTTTTTTTATTATATATTTTTTTACCAATCCTTCTCCCCTCTATTAAATATCTCATCAAAGAGTGGATTATTATTTAATTTTCAAAATTTATTTTAAACTCTAAAAGTGATATTAATTCCTTTATTAATTTTGTCTTTACAAAAGATTTATGTTTTTCATCTTTTAATACTTCTCATAGTCAGTCTAATATTTTATAATTAGTAGATAATCATTTTAGTTTAAGAATTATTTGTTCAAATAATTCATTTTTTGTTTTTCATGTTCTTTCTATAATTATATCATCATTTATATCAAAATTATTTTTAAAGAAAAAATATACATCATAAATATCTCTATTTGTATTTCTTTCAGTTAATGCTACTAGTTTATTAGCAAAAATAGTACTTTTATCTTGAACTAAAATATTTGTTCCATAAAAATTTAGTGTTTCATATCAATTATTTTTCCATATTTTTCTATTAATATCTATTTTAATATTCATATCAGTAACTCAATATGATAATACAATATTAAATTTTCATTTTTTTACTTTTCAGTAGTTTCCTAAGATTTTATCTAATTTATCATCAATTATTTCATCACTTTTTATTAAATCAAAATCTAAATCAGTAGAAAATCTATCTAATCAATGGAAAAAATAACATGCTGTTCATCATTTAAAAGCTAAATACTTTCATAATTCTCAGCTGAAAATATCTTGTAATATTTCATACATTTTTTGTCTATGTAAATCTTTATTAAGCATATTTTTTTATTAATTTATTAACTTCTAAAATAACTCTTTTATTATATATTTCTGAAACCTCTTTTAATAATTCAAAATTAACTCCTGATAAATCATCAAAATAATAATTTTTTGATAAATATATTCTATCACATATTGCTCTTTCTACAGTAGCAATAGTATAGTTTCAATTATGTACTATTCATAATTGATTTAATAAAATAGAATCTTTTATTTTATTAAATTTAAAAATATTATTATCAATATTTTTTTCTAAAGTATCATCACTTATAAGAAAAATAGTATCATAATATTGAAAAATAACTCATTTATCCTTTAATACAGTTTCAAGTGATATATATGATTTTTTTCTTATTTTACATGCTAATTCAAATATATTATATTTTTTAAAAGAATATATACCATAAAAAATATTATTTAAAATACCCTTTTTTTTAGCTCTATACAAGAATAAATCTAAAGCTTTATCCGTATTAAAATTTAAATAATTTTTTAAATTTTTCTTTCAAAAAACAGTTTGTCAACTATTATACAATTTTTCTATATTATTCATGATTTACTTCTAATTACTACATATTTGTAGTATTATATAGGAAATTACAATAAAAAGCAATTTTAAATACATTTTTTACCAATCCTTCTCTCCTCTATCAAACAAATCATCAAAAAATGGATCGTTATTAACTCAGTTTGCATTATTGTAAAACTGTCTATTGTATTGTTCTTCTTGTTTTAAATCATCTAAATAACTATCTATTTGCTTTATTTCTTCAGTAGTTAATTTCTTTTCAGTTCTTTTTTTAGTAGCTTCATCGCTACTACTTTTTTCTTTTTCTCATTCTCATCATTCACTGTTTTTATCTAGATTTCAGTTTTCATCCTTATTTGTATTTCAATCTTGATTTTTATCTTCTTGTTTTTTATCTTCTTGCTGTTTTTTTGTTTCTTCTTTTATATTATCTAATATTTCTTTTGTAATTTTATAGTTTTCTATAGCTTCTTCTGTACTATAATTATTTATTGATCAAGAATAACTAACTAAAGCTCAAGTATAATTTTTTAAATCAAATTGACTATTTCATTTTTCGAATTTTTTGTATGCTGAAAAAATACTATAATTTGAAATTATAAGTATAAATATTATTAAAAATAATATAAAAATTATAGCTTTTTTATTTTTCATAAAATCGATTCATTAATTAAAAATAGTGTAAAAAATAATATTGATATAAAAATAAAAAATCTTGTATAATCATATCTAAAGTTAATATTTTTTTCAAGTGATATATAATCAATTTCATTAGCTAAAAATTTATTTATAGATTTGAAATCTTTAAAATCATCAAAAGAATTAAAATTAAAATCATATTTGTTAGCAAAATCTGATAATTTATCCTTATTTAGCTTAACTATAACATCTTCTCATCTATATTTTTTATAAATATCTCTTCAAAAAAAATCTTTTGCAACAGGTATCTTAGTTCATTGTTTAGTTCAAACTCAAACAATTAATATTTTTATATTATTCTTTTTAAAACTATCTAATAATTTATCTGAAACTTTAATATCATCTTCTCATCAATCAGTAAATATTACTGCTAATCATCAGTCTTTATCTGATTTAAAATAAGTATAAATACTATTTAAAACCTTAGATAGGTCAGTACCATTTTTACTAATATTCGAATTATTGATTCATTGCATAATAGTAGAAAAAACTCATAAATCATCAGTGAATGGAATAACTTCTAACGATTCTCATGCAAAAGCAATCAAACCATATTTATTTAAAGTATTAGTGTTTATAAAATCATTTATTAATCATTTTACTCATTCTAATCTAGACACTCTTAAATCATCTTTTTTTATATCTTTTGCTAACATACTTTTACTTATATCAACAGCAAATACTATTTTTGTTCACTCTACGTTATTTATTCAGTTTGTATATCATCACTTTATCTCAAATATATTTATAATTAAAAATAGATAAGATATAACTAATAAAATAATAGATATTTTATTTTGTTTTTTAAATAAACTAAAAAACAAAAATCATCATATTAAAATTAATAATATGAAAACTATAAATGTAAAAAAATGTGTGTTTCAAAATAACATATTAAATATTTTTTTTATTTTTTAAAAATATAAATCAAACAAATACCATAATCATAATATAAATAAAAATACTATAAAACGTTTTATTTATTTGAATTTTATCTATTTCTATTTCTGTTTTTTCTATTTTTGATATTTCATCAAAAATGCTTTCAAATGTTTTTTTATCTTTCGCTCTAAAGTATTTTCAATTTGTCATTTCTGATATTGTTTTTAATGATACTTCATCTACTCACGATATTTTCATTTCTAATTTTCTTCAAAAATTATCTCTTAAAAATATAGAAGTTTCATTATCTGATCATATTCAAATAGTATATATTTTTATATCTTTATCTATCTCTTTTTGTAAATAATTAATAGAAACTAAAGGATCTAATCACTTATTAGCCTCTCCATCAGTTAATAGTATAATAACCTTTTTTCTATCATCATCCTTAAATGAATCACCTGCATGAAGTAATGCATCTCATACCGCAGTTCCCTGCATATTTCTATTATTTTGATTTATTATATCTATATTTATATTTGATATAACATTTTTTATTATCTCATAATCAAAACTAAGAGGTATACTTGTAAATGTCTTTCAAGCAAAAACAATTATTCAAACTCTATCAGTTTCAATTTTTCATAAAAATCATTTTATAACATCTTTAGCAACTTCTAACCTATTAGGCTTTAAATCCTCAGCAATCATAGAATAAGAAACATCCAAAACTATCTGTATATCTATACCATTTTGTTTTTGTTTTTCTATACTATTTTTTAATACTGGATTTGAAAAAATAATTACTGCAAAAATTAAAAACATTCAAATTAAAACTATATATAGTTTGAAATATAAACTATTATTTTTAAAAACTTTTTTTAAAATATTCACATCTCAAATTATTATATTTTTTGCACCAATAAAATATAATACTAATATGATAATCAATATTGGTATTAATAATAAAAGATATAATGGATTTAAAAATTCAAACATTTATTTTAGTAATTTAATAAAATCTATAATTAATTCTTTTTTTAATTTAGAAGAATGTGTTTTATTTTCAAATTCTCAAATATAACTTTTTTCAAACAAAGCTAATAAAGTAGTATCTATTTTTATTTTTTTAATATCTTTTAATGTTAGTTTATCACTGTTTTTTATTCAAATATAAGAAAAATAAATTCTAAAAATATAATTAAGTTTTTCAAAAAATAATGTTTCTTCTAATTCATCAGTATTTAACAAAAGTTTGTTTAATTCTTTTATTAATCTATTTTTTTTAACTGATAAGCTAATAGGTTTTATTACTTTAATTTTATCTTCTTTAATAGGTTTCCAAAAAAATAAAAAAACTAATATTATAACAATAAAAAGTAAAAATTTATAATTTATTTTGTTATATAAATTATAATCAGTAATTATTTCTGTTTCATTTATTCAATATACTATATTATTTAAAAATATAGCTAATATTGAAATTAAAATAAGATTTATTTTCTTCATTTAAGTATTATTATTTTTTAAATAATTTAAAAAATTCTTTATATATATCTTTTTTTTCATTTAAGTATAAGTATTTTCATCAAAATTTTATAATATTTTTTCTTAATGTATTTATTCAATCATTTCTTTCTTTTAGATAATGATTTATTTTATCTTTATCAGTTAAATCAATATTTATTCAAGTATTGTTTTCTTTTAAAATCTCATCTCACTCTAAAGTATTTTCAAAATCATTAAATATATTACAGAAAATTAAATCATTTTTGGTTGTAAGTACTTTTAAATCTTTAGTATTAAAGGTAATACTGTCTGTTATATAAATAACTAATGAATCCTTTATCTTTAAATTATTAAAATATTTAATCGTATTTATTTTTTTATCATCATTTTTATTAAATAATAATCATTTAATTTTTTGAAAAATATCTTTTTTTTCGATATCTAAAAAATTATTAATTCAATTAACTATATTGATAAAATTTTGCTTTCATTTTTTAGCTATATGAAATTTTTTATCTCAATTAATAGTATAAAAACTTCATACTTTATCTCATGATTTTAATCCACTAAGTCAAAGTAAATATATAACTTCATATAGTAAGTCCTCTTTTGTTTTATCTGTTAAATAAGTATTTTTAAAACTTTCATTTAGTTCTATTACAAAATATATACTCAATTCTCTTTCTTCTTCATATAGTTTTATTATAGTTTTTCACTGATTCTCAGATTTTACAAAATCAATATTTTTAATATCATCTCAATAACTATATTCTCTAAAATCTGCAAACTCTATTCATTTTCATTTAAAATTTGTTTTATAATTTCACACAAAAAGACTACTAATTAATTTAGAAGTCTTTAATTCAAGTAATTTATGTTTCTTATTTAACATAATTATTTTATTTTTACTTTAGCTATAATTTTATCTATAACCATGTCTGCAGTTATTCAATCAGCTATTGCTTCATAGTTAAGAATAATTCTATGTCTCAAAACTGGTTTTATCATTTCTTTTACATCTTCAGGTAAAACAAAATCTCTTCAATTTAAAAATGCAATTGCTTTTGATGTTTTAATTAATGCGATAGAAGCTCTAGGAGATGCTCAATATGATAATATATTTTTTATTTCACTATCATTTCTACTGGTAAAAATTAAATCTTTAACATAAACATATATATTATCATCTACATGTATATTTAAAACCTCATTTTGTAATTTAACTAAATCTGATTTTTTTAATATTTTAGACAATTTAATACTTGCATCATCAGAATACTGTTTCATTATTTCTAATTCTTCCGATTCAGTAGGATAACTAATAATTGTTTTAATTAAAAATCTATCTAATTGTGCTTCTGGTAAAGAATATGTTCAATCTTGTTCTAAAGGGTTCTGAGTAGCTAATA
>JAMOTX010000118.1 GCA_027062145.1 Candidatus Altimarinota bacterium
TGATGCTTTTATTCAAGTAAAAGATTCAGATTATATTGAAAAATGATATGAATCTCTTAAATCAACAGTTGAAGCTGAAGCTGAGCCTGTAAATAATGTAACTGAAAAGCCAGCAGTAACTAAAAGACCTCGTACGTTACAAGATGCTATGAAACAAAACGCAGCTTAAATAATTAAATAAAAAAACACACTTTTAAAGTGTGTTTTTTTATTTTTAATCTTCGTCTTCTTTAATAACTTCTATATGAAGTTCCTCTAATTGACTATCATCAATAAACGCAGGAGCATTCATCATAAGATCTTGAGCTTTACCAGATTTAGGGAAAGCATATACTTCTCTAATATTAGGTTCATCTTTTAAAATCATCATTATTCTATCCATTCAAATTGCAAATCATCCATGTGGAGGTACTCCAAATTGAAATGCTTCATACATTGCCCCAAATTTATCTTTAACTTCAGCTTCAGTTCTACCAACTTTTTCAAATGCTTTTACTAATGCAGCAATATCATGATTTCTGATTGAACCAGATAATACTTCGAAACCATTACAAGCAAGATCATATTGAACAGACTCGACTTCTAATAGGTTTTCTTTTTCAAAGGCTTTAATACCACCTTTTGGCATTGAAAACGGATTATGTCCGAAATCAATTTTACCTGTGATTTCATTTAATTCAAACATTGGAAAGTCATTTACCCAACAAAATGCAAGAGTATTTTTATCAATGAATTTTCATTCTTTAGCTTTATCAATAAGTTCAGCCAAATGAATTCTAAATTTACCCATATATCCTTGAACAGTTTCTTTTTCACCTGCACCAAAAAATACAGCATCACCTACTTCAAGCTCAGTAACTTTAATAATTTCAGCTAAATCATCTTCAGAGAAAAATTTATTTAATGGACCTTTTAATCCATCTTCTTGCATTTGAAAATAACCTAAACCATGAGCTCCATGTTGTTTAACAAATTTTTCAAAATTTTTCATTTGTGATTTTGAAAATATTTCATCACCTCAAACTACTCTTAGTGCTTTAATTCTATTAGCTGTTTTATCAGCTGCAATTCAAGAAAATATTTCATTAGTAGATCTAGCAAAAATATCAGCAACATCAACTAATTCCATACCATATCTTAAATCTGGTTTATCAGTACCATATTTTTCCATTGATTCAGCATAAGTCATACTATAGAATTTTTTATCCATAATAGTTTTATCCGAAACAGCTGGAACTAAATCAAAGAAATAATCTTCAACTACTTTAAAAATATCATCTTGTTCAACAAAACTCATTTCACAATCGATTTGATAAAATTCACAAGCATGTCTATCAGCTCTAGGATCTTCATCTCTAAAACAAGGAGCTATTTGGAAATATTTATCTATTCAACCAACCATTAATAATTGTTTATATTGTTGAGGAGCTTGAGGTAAAGCATAAAATTTACCAGGATGTAATCTAGAAGGAATAACAAAATCTCTTGCTCATTCTGGAGAACTTGCAGTGAAAATTGGAGTTTGAACATCTAAAAAATCTCTTTCTATAAACCAATTTTTTGTATAATTTACAAATTTTGATCTAAATTTAATATTCTCTAAAGCTTTTTCTCTTCTTAAATCAATATATCTATGTTTATATCTAACTTCTTCATTAGCTAATTCACCATGACCATCTAGTTCAAAAGGTGGAGTTTTAGATTTACTTAAAATTTCAATATTATCATCAATAATAATTTCAATTTCTCAAGTAACCATTTTTTTATTTGCTTGACCTTCTGGTCTAGATCTAACAGTACCCATAACCTTTACAACATATTCACTTCTACATGAATCAGCTATTTCCCAAGCTGATTTATTATCTTCAGGATCAAAAACTACTTGTGTTAAACCATATCTATCTCTTAAATCGATAAATACAATACCACCATGATCTCTTCTATTACTAACCCAACCAGATAAAGTAACTTTTTCTCAAATATTTTTTGCAGTTAATTCACTACATTTATGTGTTCTTAACATTTTTCAGTTGTAATTAATTTTAAATTGTGATTATTATATGAAAAAATAGCTAAAATCAAATATTTAGCTATTTTTTAAATTTTAATTATACAAACCAAGTACCAATTACTTACTCAATAATTGCTTAATTTTTAATAAATTTTCTTCAAAACTTGAATTAATTTCATTTATTATCATCTTTTCCTTATTTTTATCGTTATTTTTATATATCTCCTTTGTAATATATAAAAAATTCTTCATCTCTTCTAAATATTTTTTCATATTTATTTCATCTGATTTTATTAAAATCAATCAGTCTTTATTCCAAACTATAAGATTATTATCAAATAATTTTTGAAGTTGTAATTTTGCTGATAATATATATTCAAATAAACTATCATCTCATAAATTTTTAAATCTCCTTATGTTTTCTGTTATAATAAATTCTACATCTAAAATAATCTCTTCATCAGATAAATTTATAACTTTACTATTTTCGTATTTAAAAAGATAATAAAATAAATTAGCTTTATTTTCTTCAAGTAAAGACTTTGATGTATTATCTGATTTAAACAAATTATGTCAAAATTCATGTTGCCATGTATGAATAACATCATGTTCTCAATAATTCTTAGAAGTTAAATATTTTAATCTTCATAAAACTTTTTCTGAATCTTTCAAAGCTGAGCTATTTCATTTTAATCTTGATTCTATAGTATATCAATACATTCAATAATCTTCTTGAATTTTTTTATCATTATGAAAATTTTTTCATAAAACTCTTTTAAACGATACTACTCATCCACTCATTAAAGGTTCAACATTTGAATACTTAGTATCTTCCATATTATAAGAGTCATTAAAATATGTTAATGATAAATCTGAAGCCCTATTAGCATATTCAAGCGTAGGCTTTTTTATAAAAAATTCTAATTCTGGATCTATTAAAATTCAAGTTAATCAATATTCTTCCATAGATCAAACTATTCAAATATTAGAATTAATATCATTCCAGGTTTCCATTTCAAAATCTGCTAATTTTATCCATTCATCATAATTTATTGTTCAACTAATAAATAATTCTTGAAATTTTATTAAATATTTTTTTAAAGATTCTTCTTTAATTATTGAAAAATCAAATTCTCAAAATTTTTCTAAATCAATTTTATCAACAAAATAATTAAATCCTACAATTCAATCTTTAGTTAATCATCAATAAGATAATTTTCAAGCATATGTATTATTTCAATTCTCATCTATAAACTGATTTTTAAACAGATTAATACTATCTTTTAGTTTAAAATAAATTTTATCAAATAAATCAAGAATACCTGAATTTAAAATATTTATATAGTCAGATACTTCTTTTTCACTTAAAAATTCATCATAAACTCAATTTCTAAGAGTAACTAAAGTCATTTTCTTCAAAAATAAATTTTTCTTTAATAATAAATTATTAAATTGATTTATTTTTTCTTTTGTATATATATTTTCATCTAGTTTTCAAGACATTCATTTATTAAAAAAATCAATAAAATCATCAGTTTCTCAGACTAATTCATGCTCAAATAAACTATTTAATATATGAATTAATTTATTCCTATGTTCAATAAATCAATCAAAATTTTCAATATTCTCAAATTCTTCTATTTTTCATAAGATAATAAATATATTATCAACTTGCTTTTTAGTATAATTTTTTGTTAATTCAGTTATATCCTCATTTAAAAATAAAGGATAGTTTTTATCTTCTAATTCAGTAGATTTTAGCTTAGCATAAGAATTATTCATAACATATTAATTAAAAATATTATCTATATAATATATATATTCTTAAATATGTCAATACCATTACAAGTATTATTATAATAATTTTTGACTTAAAAATTTTAATATAGTAAAA
>JAMOTX010000119.1 GCA_027062145.1 Candidatus Altimarinota bacterium
TTATTTATTTTTTATCAGAAATTTGGAATTTAAAATATACCGACAAACAAAGATTTAAAGAAATCACTAACAAAATCAGAATTTTTATTTTTTGAGACGGAAAGAAAAAAAAAGATTTACTAGAAACTTTTACTGGTAAAAATATTTACTGAGAAGATATTTGAATTGTAGCAGATTTAAGTAATTTAAGTGATTTAACAGATTTTACAAATAATCCTGAGCTTGTTTCAGGATCTAATAAATTTGTTTACTATTTTTGAAAAAGAGATTTTGAAACTATCAAAGAATTTTTAGGATTTTCACATTTTAATTTAGTACCAAGTTTGTTTTTGGAAACTTTTGGCTTATCTGCAGCTGAAGCCTGTGCAAATCAAGTGGTAAACATAGGTTTTGATAAACCAAATATCAACTCATTTATCCTAGACAAATACAAAATTCAACCTTTAAACTATTCAGAAAACTTTGCAAAAAAAATGTTTGAAATCATAGAAAACTTTAATAAAACTAACCGAGAAAAAGATTCAAAAGAAAGTTTTGAACTTGTGAAAGATTTTATAATTTAATTTATTTAACTGTAAGTAATTTTTTAGTAGGTCTTATGATATATACTACTTTTCTTTTAGCTGCTCTTGATAAAACTCTAATCAAAGTTTCTTTGTGAGGATAATTTGTATTTTCTTCTACTATAATATCATTATTTTGAGTAATATTTGATACTAAACAAGAATGATAATGTATTTTTCAGTCATCTAATGGTCACTTAATTATTAATATATCTCATATATGAACAAATTTTGAAAGCTTATTTTTTATAATTTTCAAGATTTTTTCTCACATATTATATGAAATCTGCAAGTCATCAGGTAATTTTTTTAGTACAAGATATTTATTTATGTTATTTACATTATTTTTAATTGCTTCAATAATATATCTTACTCTTCTTCTTTCATAAAATCATCAAAAAAGTTTTTCAAAGTTTAAAATATCTGGATGATTTCATTTATTATCATAATATGAATTATGTAATTTTTCATAAAAATCTAAAACAAAATCTATACATACTTGTGGTATATTTGGTTTTCCATTTATAAACATTGGATATTTAATTCATCTATATTCAAAATAATTTTGTCATTTTCTCAAAGCTTTGATAGCAACAACTCTTAAATTTCAATCTAATTGTTCTCTTTCACCATTTGGTAATATTTTTTCATTTATAGGTTCATCAAACATATTTACTCATTTAAAATATTCAAATGTTTCATTAAATTTTTTATAGAATTTAATATCTTCTAAAAATACATCTGAAATCTTTCATTTTAATGACCATATTTTATTTGTTTTATTATCGTAAAGAATATCTATGACCTTATTGGTATAAATAGTTTTTATTTTTAGTAATAAAATATTGTTGGTTAACTTATAAATTCATTTTACTTTTAAAAAACCAATTTTTTCTTCTATTTTATCAATAGAAACAAGTTGTTTAAAAGCTTCTGTATTTGTAGAAATAATATCTCAGAAAAATATCTTTATTTCCTTTCAATTTCAATCGTAATATTTGCTTTCTTTTCTAAAACACTCTATAATATTTCAATTCCTATAAATATAAATTTTATTTTTTACTAAATTAATTTTTTTCAAAAATTCGTATAATGTTAAATTGTAAGTTGTTTCTTTATCTCAAAAAGTTCTTTCTCAAAATATTATTAAATTCTTTTTACTTAAAAAAAGTGTATTTTCATTAAACAATTTATATGCTTTAGCACCTTTTCTATAAGATGATATTTCTAAAACAGAATAGCTAAGTTTTTTTTTATCTAATTGTCAAAGTACATCTTTTTTATAATTATCTATTTCTTTTTCTTCATCATTGTTAATAAATTCAATATTAGTCATTGTGCTAGCATATTATAACCTAAATTTTTTATATTTTAATTTACTGATATTCTTCTAATGTAATTTTTTACTTCTTTATATTTAAAATAAGGTAATCTTTTTTTAAGTATGTTGAGTAAAACAGAAATATTCTTTATGTTGTATTTTTTTACATATTTTAGAATAGAAGTACCTGCATTATATGTTACTAAAAGTAATTGTTTTTTAAATTTTTTATCCTTTATTCATAATTTATTGATTAATTTTTCTAAATATAAGAGATAACTTAATGATAGCTTAATAGAAACTAAGGGGTTATAAAACTGTGTATAAAGTCACTTAAATCATTTTTCACATTTTTTAAATTTTTCACCTCATGTAAAACTATCTAAGTTAGTAATAAGCATATTTTCTATTCAAGGATATTTTCAGACAAACTCAGGATTTTCTAAAAGTTTTTTATTGTAATCAACTATCTTAAGTGCTGTATTCAAAGTAACTTGCATTAGTCACCTAGTTCAGGTATAAGATATAGCATTTGGATTAAACTTACTTTCTTGTTTCATAATCGAATAAAAAAACTTTTCATCCACAACAGATCCCATAGGTTTAAAATAATTATTGATATAGTTTTTTATGGTTTCTCAATAAAAATTTCTTATAACTTGCTCATTTAAGTACATTTCCCTTACTTTCTGTACATTAAAATTCTTTTCTGTAACAATATCAGAAAATATTTTAAATTCTTTGTTTAATGGTTTAATAGCAGAATGATTAAGTATAACTAGTCTTTTATATTCATCACCACTAAACATACTTTTAAATTTATCTCAGGTTCTCCTTGCTATATCAAAATAATTTTTGTGAACAATTTTTAATTTTCAATTTTTTCTTATTCTAATTTCTTTAGGTCTAAGTACTAAACAATAATCTATCCATTTTGGAATAATATCTTCAAGTTTAACATATTTTTCAAGTATTTTTCATTCTTTATGAGAAAAGTTTTTGTAAAAATCTATTAAAAACCATCCATCTCAAACTGGTTTTACAAGTAATTCAAATCTTTTTTCAACAGGTAAGCTAAAAAACTTATTTAAAATTTCTTCTTTTGTTTTTAAAATATCATTTTTAATATTTTTTTGTAATTCAGATTTTACAGTATTTTTTAATTTAGTTTTATATTCATTAACCTTTTTCTCTAGTCATAAATGCTCTTTTACAAATTCTATTGTTTGTTCTATGGTTCTCCCTTCTTTTAAATTTAAAGTTTTGAAAACTGAAGGATAAATATATTTAAGTGTATTTATATCTGAAATTCAAGTTTGATTTATTCATAATAATTTTTGAAATTTTTTGATAGCAAAAAAAGTATATACACCATATTTTCCATCTGCTCAATATTTACCTAAATCAAATCAAAAATTAATCAATTTTTTTTGTAAATCCTTCATACTAACTCAATACTTTTTTAAGGGCTTAAGATAAGATAAACAAATATTTGCTAAGTCCTTTTTTATAAATTGTTTTAGTTTTTTATTATGAAGAATAGTATTTATATTATCTGCCTTTTTTAATTTTTCATATATGGTTAACTCTTCCTTTTTAAATATTTTTTCTACTCACATAAACTACAAAATTATTACATAAAAATTATCAATTAACCATAGTTTAAACACTTTTGATTTTTTGTCAAAAATTAATCAGTACAAAAAAATGTTTGAAATTATAGAAAACTTTGATAAAACTAATCGAGAAAAAAAATTCAAAAGAAACTTTTGAGTTAGTAAAGGATTTTATAATTTAACTAAAAACAATGGAAAACTTAGTTGTCATTGGTGCTGGTGGTGCAGGTTTTACAGCAGGAATTTATGCTTGAAGATATGGTTTAAATCCAATAATTTTTTGAGCTTCTGAATGAGGAATGATCGTAGAAAATCCAGTTGTAGAAAACTTTCCAGGTTTTGACCAACCTACTTCTGGTTATGAAATTATGGAAAAAATGAAAAAACAAGCTC
>JAMOTX010000120.1 GCA_027062145.1 Candidatus Altimarinota bacterium
TTTTGTTTTTAAATTCAGAATTAACCTTTTTAAAATTTTCTACAATTTTTTTTCATCCATCATCATCATTTCATATCATCCAAATTAAAAAATCTGAAGGTCATTTACTAGTTTTACTTCAAGAAGTAGTTTGATTCATTTGAGTAATTATAAACATAATTAATAAAACTAATATTCATCCAATTATTGCAAAAATTAATTTATTTTTATTCATTTTTATATATTAGATAGTAAATGTAAATGTATATGCATAACCTCTTGTCATCATTTCTTTCAAACATTAAAGTTTAATTTGTATCATTCATCAATATTTAAATCTTTTGCAACCTTTTTAGCAACAAAAAACATTTCTGATATTAAAGGTCTATCAATCTCTTCTAAGTCATTTATTGTAGATATTTCTTTTTTTGGAATAATTAATAAATGTGTTTTAGCTTGAGGATTGATATCTTTAATCACTATAATATCACTTTGTTCATAAACGATATCAGAAGGTAATTCTCTATTTATAATTTTTGTAAATAAACTCATAATTTATAATTAATTAATAACTTACTTCTTCAACATCAAATGAATCATAATTTTCTATATCAGATCAAGAAGAACTTGAACTTGTAAAAAATATAATTATGTATCATAAAATAGTTAAAAAAATTAAAAAAAACATTAATATATTCGTAACTTTAGAAATATGATTTGAAAAATTTTTAAATTTAAATGCATGTATTTTGGCTACAATAAATAATCACCAAAGCAAAGCAATAGATAATGTAAAAATTCATAAATTCATAATTAACATAAAATTGTAGATACTAAATAAAATAATTATAGCATAATTTATATAAAATTATTATAACTCTAATTTTATATTTGCAAAATTTAAAATTCTTTGTTATAATAATATAGAAATATAAATAGCTTAATAAATTAATTTAAAAATATGGCTGAACTAAAACAAAACTGAAAAACTTTTATGGTTGCTGATGAAACTTTAGCTGAATACAAAGAATTAGTAGATTTAATAATCTCTACGGATTCAATGGATGATGACGAAAGACAATACTGGTTTGATATAATGCCTTCAATGACAGATGAGCAAATCGATAGACTATATAGTATTCTTGATACTGAAAAGAAAAAATTAGAAAAATTAGAAGAAAAATATCAAGATGAAATCAAAAATTTAAATGAAAAACATTTAATAGAATGGCAAGAATTTCAAATGAAAGATTCTAAGAAAAAAATTAAGGCAGCTGAAGCAAAAGATGTAACAGAAGATGCTGATGATGTACTTGAAATGTTAAAAGATTTATAAAAAACGAACTACAAAGTTCGTTTTTTTTTATTTTATAAAACACAAAAAAACTGAAACCTAAGTTTCAGTTTTTTGTGAATTAGAAATCACTTTCGTGTTCCATTTCAGTTGCCATTTCTTTTAAATGTTTTTCTCAAACATCTACTTCATCAGCATGTCTATCAAAGTAATCATCTTGTAATTCAGAATCTAATTCTTGTCCATGAATTTTTCTGTATTGTTTACCTGCAGGGATTAATCTACCAATAATTACATTTTCCTTCATTTCCTTGAATTTATCAATTTTACCTGATACAGATCATTCTACAAGTACTCTTACAGTTTCTTGAAATGATGCAGCAGATAACCACGATTCAGTATGAAGTGATATTTTAGTAATACCCATTAATAGTCTTTCGGCTATACCTGGTTTCTTACCTTCTTTAATAAGTTCATCATTTTGAGATTTAAACTTAATAATATCAACAACATCACCTGGGAAGAATTCACTATCTCCTTTAGATGTAACCCTAACTCTAGAGAACATTTGTCTAATAATTAATTCGATATGTTTAGAATTAACAGTTTGTCCTTGAGATGCATAAATTGATTTAATATCATTTACGATATATTGTTCAGCAGCTAATACTCAAGCAACTTCTTTTAATTTATGTACATCTAAAGATCAAGAAGTTATTTTTTGTCATACAGTAACTTTTTCACCTTCTTTTACAAGAATAGTTCTACCGATTTCAAAATTATATTCAAAAACTCTATTATCAATATCAATTACAGTTATTACACCATCTTCTATTTTTTTAACTTCTCAAGCAAAAGTAGAAACAAGTTTTTGTTTATCTTTAGTTGATCTAGCTAAAATTTGTTTTTTCTTAATAGTTTGACCTACCTTAACAGCAACATCAAAATATTCTTCAAAATAATATTCTTCTTCAAATAGTTCATCAGCAATAACTCTAACTATTTTTTCATTTTCAGTAGCCTCAATTTGAATAGTTCAATCTTGATCTGAAATTTCTGCTGGAATTTTTGGAATTCTAGCTTCTAATAATTCTTCAACTCTAGCAAGACCTTGTGTCATATCTCAACCTTCTTTTGCAACTCAACCCGAATGGAAAGTTCTCATAGTAAGCTGAGTACCTGGTTCACCAATTGATTGTGCAGCAATAACTCATACTGGAGCTCAAATTTCAACTGTTCTATTTAGACCTAAATCTAAACCATAACAAGCTTTACAAACTCAACCTTCAGTTTCACAAGTAAGAACTGATCTAATATTTACTTCATTAATATTATGTTCTTTAAAAAGTTTCATAATATTAGTTTCAATAGTAGTACCTGCTTCTGTAATAATTTCTCATTTTTCGTTTTTTACATCTGTAGCAACAGTATGTGAAAAAATACTATCTTCAAAACTATCATCAAAACTTCATAAAATTTCTTTTCTAGTAACTGTTTTATAATGAACAGTTTTACAATCATCTTCTTTGATAATTATATTTTGAGAAGAATCAACTAGTCTTCTTGTTAAGTAACCAGATTGAGCAGTTTTAAGTGCAGTATCAGATTTACCTTTTCTTCAACCATGTGTAGCAATAAAGTATTCAAGCGTAGAAAATCATTCTTTTAATGTAGATTTAATTGGAAGTTCAATTGTAGCCCCTGAAGTAGAAGCAACTAGACCTTTCATTCAACATAATTGAGTAATATTTCACCAGTTTCATCTGGCACCAGAATCAATAAAGTTATAAACATGATTTTTATCATCAAATAATTCTTTTAATTCAGATTCAATAACTTTTTTAACTTCAGCCCATATTTTAATAGATTGATTATATTTTTCTTTTTCAGTTAAAAAACCATTATACCATTTCTTTTGAATAAATTTAACTTTTTCAGCACCTGCATCTAATAATATTTTTTTATTATCAGGTACAACCATATCATCAATAGATATAGATAAACCAGATAATGTTGAATATTTAAATCAGAAATTCATAATATCATTTACAAATTTTGCTGTAGTAGAAGAACCTAATTCTTCATAACATCTTGATAATATAGCAGAAAGTGCTTTTTTCTTTAAAGTTTCATTAATAAAACCTAAACCTTCTGGTACAATTTCATTAAATAAAAGTCTACCATAACATGTATCTTCTATTTTTCCATTAACTCTCACTTTAATAGGAGATTTAATTCATAAAACTCATGCTTCATAAGCAAGCTCTGCATCATTTAAACTAGCATAAATATTACCAGCTCCAGCAGCATTTTTATCTTTATCTAAAGCAGTAACATAATACGAACCAAGAATCATATCTTGAGAAGGAGTTACAATAGGTTCTCAACTTGACGGAGCAAGTAGATTTTTAGATGTAACCATTAATTCTCTAGCTTCAGCTTGAGCTTTATCAGTAATAGGTAAATGTATTGCCATTTGATCCCCATCGAAATCCGCATTAAAAGCAGGACACGTAAGTGGATGTAATTGTATAGCTTTACCTTCACATAATACTGGTCTAAATGCTTGGATTGATAATCTATGAAGTGTAGGTGCTCTGTTCATAAGAACATATTTACCTTCAATAACTTCATCTAAAGCATCCCAAACTTCTTTAGTACCTTTTTCGATAAATTTTTCAGCATGTTTAATATTATAAACAATACCTTCTTCGATAAGTTTAGCAATAACAAAAGGTTTAAATAAGATTAAAGCCATTGTTTTTGGGACTCAACATTCATCCATTTTTAAAGATGGACCTACAACAATAACTGATCTAGCAGAGTAATCTACCCTCTTACCAAGTAAGTTTTGTCTAAATCTACCTTGTTTCCCTTTAAGTATTTCAGTTAAAGATTTTAATTTTTTCTTATTTGCAGTAACAAAACCAGATCTATTAGTTCTAGTTTCACCAGTCAATAACATATCAACTGATTCTTGTAGCATTCTTTTTTCATTTTTTAAAATTACTTCAGGAGCTCCAAGTTCAATAAGTTTTTTAAGTCTATTATTTCTATTAATAACTCTTCTATATAGATCATTTAAATCAGAAGAAGCAAATCTTCAACCATCTAATTGAATCATTGGTCTAAGATCTGGTGGTATAATAGGTAATGCTTCTAAAATAAACCATTCTGGTCTTTGTCCAGATTTAAGTAAATTTGAAGCTAACTTAATTTTTTGTAAAATTTTCTTTTGTTTAATTTGAGTAGCAGATCTTAATTCAATTTCTTGATCTTCAATAAATTTTAATAAATCTATTCTTTCAAGTAAAATTTTTAAATATTTAGCTCAAGTACCTCATTTAAATACATGTGGAAATTTAGAATCTAAAACTCTATATTCAAGTTCTCAAATAATTGCACCTACTTGAAGTGATTTTAATCATTCTCTTAATTCTTCAAATTCAGCAGTTAAATTATCTAATTTTTGCATAATTAAAGCTTCTTCAACTTTAAATTTCTTTTCTTTTAATTCTCAAGCTTCTTTTTGAATAGTTAATTCATTTATTTGCCTTTGAATTTCTTTTTGTAATTCAGCTTTTGAAACTTTATATTTTTCATCTAATTCCTTATTAGCATCTTCTAATTTATCAAAATCAATATCAGTTACGATATATGATGCAAAATAAACAACTTGCTCTAATTTTTTAACAGGTAAATCTAATAATAAACCTATTCTACCTGGTACAGATTTTAAATACCAAGTATGTACAACTGGTGCATATAAATCAATATGAGCCATTCTTTCTCTTCTAACAGAAGTTTTAGTAACTTCTACTCAACATCTTTCACATACAATACCTTTGTATCTGATTCTTTTATATTTACCACAAGCACATTCGTAATTTTTTCTTGGACCGAAGATTTGTTCACAAAACAAACCTCATCTTTCAGGTCTTTGTGTTCTATAATTTATAGTTTCACTAATAAGTACTTTACCATTAGATAAAGATCTTATTCTTTCTGGTGAAGATATTCAAAGAGATATTCAGGCTAAGTTATCTAAATTTTTTCATTTAGTAATATCTTTTTTCCCTATATCTTTTCAAATTTCGCCAAAGTCAGTAACTTTGTCATTTAGAAAGTCATTTAATTGAGGATCAAATGTCATTAGGTTTTTAATTAATGTTTAAAATTTTTAAGTGAAGAAGAATATATTATTCTTCTCCTTTTTTACCTTTTTTTTCTTCATCTACTTTATTTTCAACTGCAATAATATCTTCATATCTAGCCATAGCTTCATCTTCTTTTTCTTTTAATTCATCTTTATCTAATAGATCTAAATCTAATCAGATAGATTGTAATTCTTTAAGTAATACGTTGAATGATTCAGGAATATTTGGTTTTTTAATTGGAGCATTTTTAACAATAGCTTCATAAGCTTGTGTTCTACCTGCAACATCATCAGATTTGATAGTAATCATTTCTTGTAAGATATTACTTGCAGCATATGCTTCAAGAGCCCAAACCTCCATTTCTCAAAATCTTTGACCTCAATTTTGAGCTTTACCTCATAAAGGTTGTTGTGTAACCATAGAGTATGGTCATACAGATCTTGCATGAATTTTTTCTTCAACCAAGTGATGTAATTTTAACATATACTTAATTCAAACCATTGTTCTCTCTTTAAATGCTTCTCATGTATTACCATCTTTTAATTGAACTTTACCATCTGCATCCATTCAAGCTTTTAACATTAATTCATTAACTTGATCAACAGATATACCATTAAGAATAGGAGTAGCAACAGTTATTCATAATTTTTTAGCAGCCATACCAGTATGAGCTTCTAATACTTGACCAATATTCATTCTTGAAACAACTCATAGTGGATTAAGAATAATATCAACTGGTGTTCCATCTTCCATAAAAGGCATATCTTCAACTGGTACAATTCTTGAAACAATTCATTTATTACCATGTCTACCTGCCATTTTATCTCAAAGTTCTAATTTTCTAGTAGCAGCAACAAATACTTTTACTTGTGCAAATACTCAAGTTGGAAGATTATCTCCATTTTCTCTTTTAAGAATATGAACTGATAATACTTTACCACCTTGACCAGAAGGTAATCTTAAAGAAGAATCTTTAACATCTTTTGATTTATCACCAAATATAGCTCTAAGTAATCTTTCTTCAGGAGAAAGTTCTTGTTCACCTTTTGGAGTAATTTTTCAACATAGTATTGAACCTCATTCTACATATGAACCAATTCTAACTATTCAATCTACATCAAGATCTTTTAATTTTGCACTTGATACATTTGGAATATCATCAGTAATTTGTTCAGGTCATAATTTAGTTTCTCTAACATCAGTCGTATATTCTTTGATATGTATAGAAGTAAAATAATCATCTTCTATAACTCTATTTGATATAATAATTGCATCCTCAAAGTTATAACCTTGCCATGGCATATATGCTACAGTTAAGTTTCTTCAAATTGCTAATTCTCATTTATCACAAGCGTGACCATCACATAAAGTATCACCTTTTTTAATTTTTTGACCATGTGATACTAATGGAGTTTGATGTACAATCATATCATGATTTGATCTTTTAAAAGTAGTTAATTCATGTAACTTCTTTTTACCAGATTTATATAAAACAGTAATATGTTTTGCATCAACTCAAATAATTTCACCATCTTCTTCAGCTACAAGTACATAACCTGATCATTCTCAAACAATTCTTTCCATACCTG
Organism: Candidatus Altimarinota bacterium; assembly: GCA_027062145.1. Taxonomy (GTDB): domain Bacteria; phylum Patescibacteriota; class Gracilibacteria; order BD1-5; family UBA6164; genus UBA6164. Next base: position 7,020 of record JAMOTX010000120.1, read on the forward strand.
TACCAACTACTGGAGCTTGAGGTCTTACTAAAGGAACTGCTTGTCTCATCATGTTTGAACCCATTTCCGCTCTTGTCGCATCATCATGTTCTAAAAATGGAAGTAATGAAGTTTCAATTGACATTGTTTGTTTTGGAGAAACATCAATATGCGTAATTTCTCTAACATATGAAATAGTTGGTACATTACCAGCTCTAGAAGAAAGTCTAGTTTCAGTAAAATTACCATATTCATCAGTTTTAGTACCTGCTTCTGCAATATTTAAAACTTTTTCTTGATGTGCATCAAAATAATCAAAACTAGTAGTTAAAAATCATCTAACTTCAACTTTATCAGCTTTAATTCCTTTTTTAATAGCTTCAGCATCTTTTGATGATATTAATGATTTATCTGAAACAATAATCTTACCATTATCTCAAATAATATTTCATAAAGTTACTCTATTAACAGCAGCTTTTCAGTCATTTTTAACGTAATGCTCAACAGTTCTAAATGGAGTTAATAAAAAACCATGTTTGTTTACTTTTGCATAAGTAGCGAAATGTAAAACTAGTCAAATATTTGGTCCTTCTGGAGTAGCAATTGGACATATTCTACCGTATTGAGTTGGATGAACATCTCTCACTTCAAATGAAGCTCTTTCTCTAGTAAGTCAACCAGGTCATAGAGCAGAAACTCTTCTTTTGTGCCCTAATTCAGAAAGTGGATTCGATTGATCCATAAATTGTGATAATTGAGAACTTCAGAAAAATTCTTTCATTATAGCAATAATAGGTCTACTATTTATAAACGTACCTGGAGTTGCATCATCTAGTTCAACAATAGTCATTCTATCTTTTGCGATTCTTTCCATTCTAGCAATACCAACCTTGATTTTATCAATAACTAATTCTCATACAGATCTAACTCTTCTATTTTCCAAATGATCAATATCATCAACTGAATATCAATCTACACCATAACTAAGGTTCAGAAAATATTTTAAAGCTTTAACTATATCTTCAAGTGATAAAAATTTACCATTTTCATCTTCATACTTTGTATTAATATCTAATTTAGATTGCATTTTTAATCTTGCAATTTCACCTAAATCAAATCTTTTATCATCTCTAAAAGTAACTTGAAATAATTCTTCTACTCTTTCATCTGTAGCTAAATCACCTGGTCTAAGTAATTTATATAAAGCATGTTGAGCTTCTAATTTATTTGTAGTTTTATCTTTTTCTAAAGTTGGAGCAACATTATTAGCAATAACATCATCACCTAATTCAGCAAAAGTATCTAAGATTTCTGCGTTTGATTCCATTCCGAAAGCTCTAAGAACTACAGATATAGGAAGTTTTCTCTTTTTATCAATTTTAACATTGATAATTCATTTTTTTTCAATATCAATTTCGAACCATGAACCTCTACCTGGAATAACTTTTAAAGCATGTCCATTTTCACCTAAAGTAAAGAATATACCTGTAGATCTAACAATTTGATTTACAATTACTCTTTCTATTCAGTTAACAATAAAAGTTGCCATTTCAGTCATAAGTGGAATACCCCCCATATAAACATCTTGTTCTTTTATTTCACCAGTTTCTTTATTTAACATTTCAAGTCTCACTTTTAAAGGAGCTTCATAGTTAAGATTTTTTCTAATACATGTTTCTGGATCATATTTAGGTTCTTCTAAAGCAAATCATTTATAGTAAATATCTACTTTTTCTAAAGAGTGATCAGAAATAGGAAATGAATCATTAAAAACTTTATCAATTCAGTTAGTTAAAAATTCATTATACGAGTCTAATTGAACTTCCAGTAATTCTGGAATTCATACAACAGATCTATCATCAGTAAAAAAATGACGACCTTTTATGTCATATAGACTACCAACTTCGATACATTTATCTGAAGCTTTTTTTGCCATACAATTATATTAATTAAAAATAAAATAATATATTCTAAAATCCTAGTCCTATATTAAGGAAAAGGTTATAATAGAAATTGTATGAGGAGGAGTTACACAATCAAATTCCCTCATTTTTACAACGTTAAAAATGCCCTAACTTATCAGAATAACGCAATCGAAGTCAGTGCAATTACGAGGATTATAGGTAGAAATAGAGAAAAAGCAAAAGAAAAGAGCTCTTTTTCAAAGAATTAAAGGCATTTTTTTGCTTTAAAAATAAATTTATGATAAATTATAGTTATAATATATAAAATAAATAAGTAAAAATGAGTATTTTAGCAAAATTAACAGAAGACATAAACGTTGGAAAATTCACAGAAATGTGAGACCAATTGGAAAATCAAGCTGAAAGATTAGCAAAACTGATGGATATCAATAAAAAAATTATTGAAAATACATTAGAATTTAATGCTATCAACAATTCTGCAAACAATGTTGATTACTCATGAAAAGCAAAAGAAGAAATTTGAAACACAATTAATAATGAAGTTTATAAACCAAAAGAAGTAATAAATAAAATAGAAGACAAAGTAGAAACAGAAAATAAGATAAAAGAATTAATTTACAAAGACGAACAATACACTCCAACAAAAACTCAAAAAAATCAAGCTGATAAAATTATATCAAAAGTAAAAAAAGATGAACCTATAATTGAAAAAACAATTTGATGAGTTCAAATTGATTTAAATAAAATCACCTCAGAAAGCAAAAGTTCTAAAGTAGATTCTAGTTCAGATAAAACTATAAAAACTGATACTACAAGTTGAATTTCAATATGATGAGTTCAAATTGATTTAAATAAAATAACTTCAGAAAAAAAATCTGATGAAGGAAATATAGTACAAGATTCTATAGAACAAAAAGAAACAAATAAAGAAGTAGAAATTAAAAATGAGGAACTTACTACTGAAAAAGTTACTACTGAAGAAGTGAAAAAAGCTGATTGATGAATTATGATAGATATTAATTCTTTAACTTCTTCTAAGTCAGATAATGATAATAAAAAAGAAGTAGCATCTAAAACAGCTGAAGAAATAGAAGCTGAAAAGTTATTAAGTCAAGCTGCAAATAGTGAAGATTCAGATGATGAAAACTCAAATAAAATAGACTTATCAAAAATTATGTAAAATAAAACTAGATTTAACCTAGTTTTATTTTTTTTTTGATTATAATAATAAAAATATGATTTAAATAATAAAAATAATGTTTAAAAATTTTAAAAGAAAAAGAATAATAAGAGGGGTTAATATAAACGCAGAAACTGTTATTATTAATAAAACTAATAATATTACTAAAATATTATTAGTTTTGTTAATTCTTATTATTTGAACAAGCTTTTATATTAAAACATCTTATGATAATTTTAAAGATAGATCATTAATACAAAAAGAAATAATTATAGCAGTGAAGCATTGATATAATATAAACGATTTATCTAATGAATTGAAATTAAATAAAAATTTCTTAAAAATCTATCTTAAAAAAAATAATCCAGATTTTAAATTAATTGCATGAAATTTTAAAATAAGTAAATGAGCGAATATTGAACAGATATTAATTGATTTACAAAAACCAATAATAGAAAATGAGATTAATATTACTATACTTGAATGATGGAACGTATATGATATAGACCATTTTTTAACTAAAAAATGATTAATAGAAAAATATGATTACATAAAATATATAACTAATAGTGAAAAAATAAAACAACTTACTAAATTCTTTCCTTTCCTTAAATGACTTAATACATTAGAATGATATTTATATCCAGATACTTACACAGTTATATCAAATAATTTTAAAATAAATGTTTTTGTAATAAAACAATTAGATAATTTTGAGCAAAAAGTTTATAATAAAATATTATCTAAACATGATAATGAAACAATTCAAGATGTATTAAAATTAGCAAGTATAGTTGAAAAAGAAGAAAAGAATATAGCAGAAAAATCAACTGTTGCATGAATATTAAAGAAAAGATTAAATAATTGATGGATGATATGAGCTGATATTACTGTATGTTACCCTCATAAACTTACTGCTAATGAGTGTAAAATGGTAATAACAAAATATATTAATGAAAAATCAGAATACAATACAAGAACTATGTCTGGATTACCTAAAACTCCTATCTGAAACCCAAGTTTTGAAACGATAAATGCCACTTTATATTCAAAAAATACTAGTCATTGGTTTTATTTACATGATACTAAAACATGAAAAATATACTATGCTGATAGTAATGAATGACATACAATAAATAAAAACCGTTATCTAAGATAACGGTTTTTATTTTAATTATTTTATTATAAATGTTTTTCATTTATCTCTACCAAAAACTTCTACATTATAAAATTCTGAAATTCTTGTTGGTTTTATAGAATATTCTCATGAATGAGTAAGTCTAATCAAATATGTAAATTCAAAAATTCATGAATGCATTTTTTGTTTATAACCAAAAATTCTATCTGTTCTATATTCTAATTTTTCGAAATAAAAATTATTTCATTCTACTTCTTTTTTAGATGAAGTATCTAAATTAGGATTTACTAATTCAACTCAAGCAGGGATAAATCATTCAAAAGCAACTTTATCTCTTGTCTCAGTCGTGATAATTTTGTTTTTTGCAATTAATAAATCTCATACATTTCAATCCTTAACTTCTGATATATATTCAAAAATATTTTTAGAATATATTAATTCATCAAAACTTATTTTTTTATCTAAATAATCAATCCATTCTTTATTTTTTTCTGCTTCTATTTTTTTATATTCATCATATTTAAAATATTTTGTTTCTACAAAAAATCATTCATCACGAGCCTTTATTTCTGATGCATTTTTATAGTAACTTAGATTTAAATCATAATAAATTACTCAATTTCATAATTTATCAATAACAAAAGAATTTTCATCTTTTATTGTATCAAGATTTATTACTTTAGAATATACTTCTAACTTATTATCATTATTAAATTTTCTTTCTTCTATTAATTCATTATTTAATTTAATCTTTGTGAAATTTTTAATATTTTTTAATTCAGCACTAGATTCTAAATATTTAGTAATAGCTCTTATTACTGAAATATTATCACTTGTTGAACCAAAATTTCAATTTTTCTTTTCTCAAATAATCCATCTAATTACATTATCTATAATCTTATCTATATCACTAAATTCATTTACTCAAATAATCGAAATAGCATCTAATAAAGAAACTGTATTTTGTAATCTAGAATAATAATCACTTTTACCTAAATACGCTCACTTAGGATTAAAAACTAATTCTTCTGAAATAATTTTATCAATTATCTTTTTGGCTTCAGTTTTAAGATTATTTTTTTCTATTTTTGTTATTTGTTTTAAATTAAATAATTTAGCAATTACTTTTACTTTTTCTAAATTAATAGAATTATTAATATTTTTAAAATTTATTAATTTAAACATTTTATATGCTTCATAATCAGTATTATCAAAAGATAATATAGCTGATACAGCTTTTAATCTATTTAATTCGCTATATTTACAATTATTATAGTTTGTTACTCTACATCATTCTCTACTATTTAAATAAAACCTGTTTTTCAAATACTTAATTGTATCAAAATATGTTTTTTCATCTAAACTATATCAAACACTTTTAATGTTAGCTCAACTTTCTAATATATAACTACTTAATCAAAAATTAGAATAATTATTTCAATAATTAATATCATAGAAATATACAAATCATCAATCATTTTTTTGATATTTTCTAATATTAACTAGATACTCTTTAATCACTTGATCAAGTGATTTATTTTTATATCAAACATATTCTCATACCCAATATTTGATCATTTTTGTTTTAAAATCAAAATCTTCTCAAACTGACGAATATAATTTTTTAATAAATACATTTGGCATTATAGCTGATGTTTTTTGTTCACTACAACCATAAGGATATTTATTCAAATATTCAATTCAATCAAGTATTGAATTAAGTAATGTTATTGAATAATTAATAGTTAATTTTCAACTAGATTTTATAATATTACCTAAGCTGATTTTTTCCTCAAAACTTAATTCTTTTGTTTTTCAAAAAGTTGAAACGTACTCAGGAGTACTTACTTCAATAATTTTTACAAATTTTTCTATTTCATCTACTTGTTCTAAATCAATAGGACTAGCTTTTATGTTTATTTTTGATGTGAATATTCAAGAATTATCACTTATTCAAATATCATTAATTTTTACTTTAAAATTAATAGTTTTACTTCAACCATCTTCTATCTTTACTGATTTAACATTATCTCAAATTATTTCAGCATTAGTTATATTTAATTCAACATTAAATGTTTTATTTTCTCATGTTTTATTAAAAACAACTGGTGATAAAACTATAGTATCATTAGAACCAAAGAATCTTGGTAAATTATCATTTATAAGTAATTTTTTAGAAGTAATAATTGTTTCATAATTAACTCATACTTTAGTATCACTTTTTGTATTTGCTAATACCTCAATAACCCATGTAGTTAAGTTATCAGGTAATTTACTTGTTTGAATTCTTAATACTCAATTTTTATCAGTAATTCATGAAGATTGCCAAAATGCAGTATCTTTAAATTCTCATCTTTTTTTCTTACTATTTCATCATTTTATTTGATCTCATGCTCATCATTTTTCACCATTACTATTATCTTTAACTTCCAATTTTTCAATTATATTTTTAAGTGAACTATATGTAGATATACCTAAATATCTTTTTAAATCATAAAAGAAAGCATATGGATTTTTCTTAGGGTTTCACTTTAATGCTAATAAACTTTCATCAACTAAAGATATACTAACATCAGAATTTTTAACTGGATTTCATAAGTAATCTTTAATCAAAATATCTAACTGAACAAAATCTCAAGGTAAATAATCTTTTTTATCTGTTTTAATATCAATTGTTAATTTCTTATAATCAGTGTTAACTTTAGTAACAACTAATGCTCTTTTGTAGACTGGAAGAGGATTATTTATTTCTGATCAAATCAAAAATGTTTTCAAATAATAATTTGGATAATAATTATCTTTTACATCTATTATTATTTTATCTGAAAAACTTTTAATGTCGTGAACAAAATAGTTTAATATATCATTATCTTTTTCAACTATAATTAAAGCTTTTCAAGAATTAATAGGAGTTTTAAGCATATATTCAGCTTTATCTCCTATCTTAACTTGTACTTTTTCAGCTACAAATTCAGTTATATCATTATTAGAATTATGCCATTCTATGTAATCATTTCATGCAACATAAATAGTTTTTGAAGAAATGAATTCTTTTCAATTTTCTCATGTATAAATTGCTTTTATTTCATATTCTCAAGAAGTTTTTGTTTTTATAGTTTTTGAAAATAATCATTTTTTATCAGAAATAATTTTAGTAGTTGACTCAAGTTTTTCATCTAATGAGTAATCATTATAAAATACTCAATCTACTCATTTCTTTTTAACTGACTTCCATTCTTTTTTAATTAATTCTATTTTAGCTTTTGTAAAAGATTTTTCTTTTGCATCAAAATCTAAAATAACTCAATTAATTTCAATTCATTTATTTAATGAATTATAATATTTTGATTTAATTCAAATATAAGAATCTGTATTATGTAAAACTTTAGAAACAGTTTTTGACACTACTCTTTTTGTATCAGGATCAGTTACATCAAATGAAAAATTATATATTTTTTCTCCTTTAATTTTTTCTCCTTTAAAATCATAACTAAAGTCGTATTTTCAATTATTATCAATTTTGAATTTTCATGATTTAATTAATTGGTCACTATAATTACAATATCCCCAGTAAATACAATCAAAATACCTATATCATTCTCAAAAATTATAATCAGAATAGCCCTTAGCATCGAAAAAGTAATTTTGAGTTAATACACTATATTCTCAAGTGGTATTTAATATTTTTCAACCAAAATAATATTCAGGTAATACTTTTAAATTTAATTTATCACCTAACGTATATTTATCTCATTTATATTCTATATTTACTTTAAAAGTAGGTTTTCTATATTCTTCTATATGAAAAAATGCATTATTTCTAACTAATGACATATTTTTTCAATTTTGAAAATTAAATCTAAATCTAAACTTTCACAAATCAACTTCTGTTGGCAAAATAAAATTTCAAGTAAAATTACTATTATTATCAATAATTACCTTCTTAGTAGTGATTATTTTTCCTGAAGGTCAAATAAGTTCTATTTTAGCATTTTTTATATCAGTCGCTGTATATCAACTAGATTTAAATTCTCTAAGTATTCATTTGAAATAAACTGTGTCACCTGGTTTATATATAGGTCTTTCAGTATATAAATATAAATATTTTTTTTCTGCAGTTGTTTCTCAAGAAATATATTTAAATCAATAATTTGATAAATGATCATTTCTTAAATCTATAAATCAAATACTAGAAGTATCTTTTTTGTCATTAACTAAAATATAATCAAAATTTTCTTCATCATTATTAAATTCAAATACCTTAGTTTTATTATTTAAAATTGGTTTCAAATTTAATTCTTCAACTTTTCATCATAAATATCTTCAATATCAGTTTCATTTATAAAACTTAAAATCTATATCTGTTTTTTGATTTCATTTAAAATCAGTAACAAATAATAATTCTTTATTTACACCATTCTCAAAAACTAATGATAAGTTTGACCTAATATAAATATTTTCAAATTCATTTATATTTTCAAAAGAATTATCTTTTCTTGTTTTTATAACCTTACTTCATTTAACTAATATAAAATTAGATTTAAATTCTTTTTTTAAAAAATCTTTTTCTAAATCAAATTTATTAAATGTTAAATTCCAATTATGATTTTTCACCTCTACAAATCATGATTTTTCATTTATACACTTTGGCATAAATCATTTTTTCCAATGATTATTATCATAATCTATAAATCATATTTCATTCATTTCACAAACTTCTAATTTAACTTTATCTAAATTTATAGTTTGAAGATTTACTATTATAGGTAAATCATTAGGTATTACATTTATGTCTTTAGCTACCGAAGAATATAAATACTTATCTTCTTCTAAGATATTTCATGTTTTTCAATCAATTTCGAATTTAGTATCTAATTTATTTCAATACTTGTCTTCAAAATCATTGTTAATTATAAGCTTATAATCACTATTTGGATTTAATCTTGTATTTAATACATATAAATATTCTCATTTATTAGCTTTTCTACAATATCATTTTTCTTTGAGATAACGATTCCCTTTCTTTGAAAAAGTTTTCGCTTCGCTTGAATAAGTTTTTTTTCAATACAAAGTTTCATCCTTACTTTTTCAATAATTCAAACTTTCAGTTTCAATTTTACGAGGTATATATTCATAATCAGTAATAGATACTTTTCTAGTATCAGGCTTACTAGAAAATATTTTATCTCATAAATTCCAATAGTTATTTATATCATTTGATAAATATAAACAAGATTTTGAATAATTAATAAAACTAAAATCTTTTACTACAAGTTTATCAGAAGTATAAAACATAAAAGTTTTATCTTCTTTTACATATTTATTAATTTCTTTATTAACAGTTAATCAATAACTAGTACTATTTTCTAGTTTACTATTTAAAATTAATTTAACTTTTTTCTTGTTTAAAAATTTATTATATTCATTTGTTTCTTCATTATATTTTTCATCTTCTATATAACTTAATTTAAAATTTATCTTTTTTCAATCACTATTTTTAAAATCAAAAAAATCATTATTTAACACAACTTCTTCTTCAAAACTCAAATTAAAAAATATATTTTTAACTGGTATTTTATTTCAATTTTTAGTATAAAAAAATCTAGTATCTATAAGTGCTCCTGTTTCCGAATAAATATTTCTATAAACTTGTACTCTATTTAAAAATCAAAAACTACGAATATTTTTATTTAAAATACTTTTTTCTTCACATTCTCTAATTGCT
>JAMOTX010000121.1 GCA_027062145.1 Candidatus Altimarinota bacterium
CAATCACAATTAATTCAATTTGATTTTCATTTAAAAGACACATTTCAATTTACAGAATTAATTTCTTTTAATATTTTTAAAGTATAGTTTGTATCATATTCATAAGAATTATTCTTTAATTTAATATTAAAGTTATTTTTATTTTTATTTATAGTAATATCTAATTTATTTTTACTAAATAATTCAATATTTTTTTCAATTTCATCTAAACTAACATCAAAATTAGTTGAAAAATTTATTCAACTAGAAACATTAAAATTATCATTAAAGTATAAGTTTAATCTAGGTGTATTTACAATAACTTCTTTTGCTTCAACTAAAGGATATAAAAGTCATTTTTTATCACTTACATTTATTATATAATCAGTTGATCAGTTTAATCTATTATTTGGAATAAATTCTAAAACTGATGTAGTAGTCCAACTACATTTTCATTCAACTTTTGGTTCAAAATCAATTGGACAAGGTAAATTATCTCTAGAATCTAAATCAGTAAGTGGAACCATAGGTACACTAAAAAATACAGCAAAGCTTTGACTTAAGTTATTTAAACTTCATTGAGGTGTAATTTTTACTACACTTGCATTACTAACAATTTCTAATTCAAAATTAATATTTTTAATATTTTTTCAATTTGATCATTTTATTTTATCAGAAAAAGAAAACAAATAATTACTTCATACTTCTAATTTATTATCTATATTAAATCTAACAATATTAGAATTAATCAAAGAAAAAGAACCCTTAATATCAGGAGAAATATTTATATTATCCCTATTTATTGATTTTACATCTAAATCATTAGAAAAAATAAAATCGATATGATCAGTAGATATTGGTAGTTTTTTTTGATTTAAATCAAAGTTTCATCAAATAACTGTCGGTTGTTCTGGAATAACTAAACCTATAATCGATCTAGGAAAAAAGAAAAATAAAAGTAATAAACTTAATATAAAAGTAAAGGCTCAAATTATTTTTTTTGATTTTAGTATATTCATATATTTTTTTAAATATTAATTGCATTAATTATAGAAAAAATACCTTATAATACAATAAAATCTTTGATATAATAAAAATCTATATAAAATAATTATATGAAAATAAAAAAACAAATATCTCTAATACTATCTTCACTATTAATAGTTATAATTATTAGTTTATTTTTGATACCTATAAAATTAAACAATACTAATTCATCTAGTATTGTGTATGATGAAAAAAATATAGAAATATGAGAAATAATTAAAGATAAAAAAATAAGACATAGATTTAAAAAAATAGAAAATATTCCATTATTTATAAAAGAATCAATTATTTTAATTGAAGATAAATGATTTAAAACAAATATATGAATAGACTTTTTAGCTATCATAAGATCAATTAAAAATAATATTCTCTCATGAAAAAAGATAGAATGAGCATCAACTATTTCAACACAAGTAATTAGAAATAATTACTGGTTAAACAAAGATAGAACCTATTTAAGAAAATTAAGTGAATTTTATTTAGCTATATCATTAAATATAAAATATTCTAAAGAAGAAGTTTTAGAATATTATTTAAATAATATTTATTTTTGATATTTAAATTATTGAATTGAATCTGCTTCACATTATTATTTTAATAAAGATGTTAATAATTTAACAAAAGCAGAACAAATAGCATTAATGATTATTCCAAAAAATCCATATAAATTTAATCCATACAAATTTAGGGAAAACTTCGATTCTAGATTTAAAAATATAGTAAACTATTTATTTATAAATTGATTAATTAATAATGAAGAAAAAAAATCAATACTTTCAGAAGTCTTAATATTTAATTATAAGCATCAAAACAAACTACCTTATATAGTAGATTATATAAACAAAAATCCATCAATAAAAATAGAAAATAAAATAAAAACTACAATAGATTATAACTTAACTAAGAAAATAGAAGTTATATCAAAAAACATAATAGATTGATTGGCATGGAAAGATGTATGAGATTATTGAGTATTAATAACTGATAGGAAAACAAATGAATTAAAAGTAATGATATGATGAGTTGATTATTATCTAGAAAACTGACAAGTTAACTCTACAACAGCTAAAAGACAAGTCTGATCAACTATAAAACCATTTACTTATTTGTTAGCCTTTAAAGATTTATGATATTCTCCTAGCACAACAATATTAGACTTACCTATACAATTTAATACTGCTGATTGAAATAATTACTCTCCTAAAAATTATTCTCTAGATTATAAGTGAGAAGTTTCTCTTGCTGAAGCATTAAGCCAAAGTATAAATATACCTGCAATAAAACTAGTAGATAAAATTTGAATTAATAGATTATATGATTTCCTTAAAATAAACTGAATTACGACATTAAATGAAAATGCTGATTATTACTGATTAGCTTTAACTTTATGAGTACCAGAAATGAAGTTATATGAACTACTACAAGCATATAGTATATTCTCAAATAATTGAAAAAATTGCAAAATTCAAATCATAAAAAACAAAGATAATAGTTGTAAAAAAATAATAGATGAAAAATATATCGATATGGTAAATCAAATTTTAACCAATAGGTATTTTAAATTAAAATGATTCCCTATTAACTCAAACTTAGATTTTAAAAATAAAAATGTATTTGTAAAAACTGGTACATCTAGAAACTTTAGAGACAACTGGACAATATGATTTACAGATAATTATATGATATGAGTATGGGTCTGAAATAAAGATTGAAGATATATGAAGTGAGTATCGTGAGCTACTTGAGCATGAGAAATCTTTAAAAAAATAGTTAATTATTTAGAAAAAAGTAATAATAATATTATTATTAAAGAAAAAATAATTTATAAATCTAATAATAAAAAATATTTAGAGATATTATCACCTTTAAATAATAGTATCTATAAAATTGAAAAAAATAAACCTAAAAATATTTCTCAAATAAAATTAGATTTTAAAACAAATATTGATTTTGATAAAAAAGTTTGGAAAATTAATGAAAAAATAATAACTTCTAATTTTATAGATTTAAAAAAATGAAATTATGAAATAAAAATAGAATTATTTAATGCTTGAAAAAACATATACGAAAGATATTCAAACATTGAAATATTAGAATAAAAAAATAAAGATAAATAATTAATTATTTATCTTTATTTTTTTTCAATTAATAATAATTTTAACAAAAAGAATTCATCATGAAAGATTCGCTGCCTTAAATTCTATTTTTCAATCCTCTTCAATCTCGATTAAATTATATTTATTTTTATTAACAGAGTCTGTATTTTTTCAAACCCAAAACACTTTATTTCTATTTCTTAATCTTCATAACATATATCAATATCTGATTTTTTCTAAATTTGCAGCTGAAAGAATTGGATAAGATTTAAATTCATTATTAGTTGAAAATTCTATTTCTAGTATTGATCCTGTTAAATCAATATTTTTTAAATCAAAATCATATTCTAATCAACTTCTATCAACTACAGTTCATGTAAAAATTAGTTCAAATTTTTCATATGATATTATTTTTTCCTTTTTTATTATATTTACTTTATTTTTAGATCAACTATTTGATAAATTAGCTATAGATCAATTATTTTCATAAACATAAGGTTTATTTAATACAATAAAATATAAAAAAATAATCATCATTAAAACAAAAATATACAATAATGTATATCTTTTTTTTCTTCTTTTTTGAAGTTTAAATCTTTTATTAATTCTATTTTTATCCATATTACTTATTAATATAATAATAAAAAAAAGCTATTCTATAGCCTTTTTTTATTTATCTGAATCTGAAAATAATTCTTCAATAGCTTCGTTTATTTCTTCTTCACTAAGTACTTCTTTTACTGTAGTATTAGTATCTTCAATAACTGTTTCGTTATTTATTTCATTATCCTTA
>JAMOTX010000122.1 GCA_027062145.1 Candidatus Altimarinota bacterium
ATTGAAATATGCATAATTATATAAATCCTGCTAAAGCATCAGAATTTATATTTCATACTAATAAAAAGAAAAAAAAGAGAAATAATACTAATAACAAGAAAAAATAAATGGAATTATATAATACAAAAACAAGAGAAATTGAAAAATTTAAACCAGTAAGTGATAGAGAAATAAAAATTTATTATTGTGGACCAACTGTCTATAATTACGCTCATATATGAAATCTTAGAACATTTATATTTGAAGATATAGTTGTTAAAACAATGAAATATATTTGATACAATGTTAAAACTACTATGAATTTAACAGATGTAGATGATAAAACTATAAGAGATAGTATTGCAGCATGAGTGGATTTAAAAACTTTCACTGAAAAATATACTAAATCTTTTTTAGAAGATATAGCTAAACTTTGAATTGAAAAAGCTGATAATGTAGTGCCAGTTACTACACTTATACCAGAAATGGTTAGAATGATTCAAACAATGTTAAATAGAAAAAATGCTTACCTATGAGACGATGGTAGTATATATTTTAGTGTTAAAACTTTTAGAAAATATGGAAAATTGGCTAATTTAGATATGAAATGATTAAAAGATTGAGCTAGAGTCGATAATGATGAATACGATAAAGATTCAGCTTCTGATTTTGTTTTATGGAAATCTTGGAAAGAATCAGATTGAGAAAATTTTTGGAATGAAACATTTAAAATAGATTGAAAAGAAGTTGTTTTAAAATGAAGACCTGGTTGGCATATTGAATGTTCAGCATGTAATATGAAATATTTTGGTGCTCAAATAGATATACATATGTGAGGTGTAGATTTAATTTTTCCACATCATCAAAATGAAATAGCTCAAACTGAATCATGTACTAGAAAAGAATTTACTAGGTATTGGTTACATTCAGGGCATTTAATGGTGAATGGTAAAAAAATGTCTAAATCTGAAGGTAATTTTTATACATTATCAGATATCGAAGAAAAATTTAGTAATATTGATAGTTCAGTTTTATATAGAGCTATTAGATTAGGTTTTATAAATGCTAAATATTCTTCAAGTATAGATTTTAGTTTTGATAAACTAGAAGCAAATATAAATGCTGTTAATTCAATTGATGAAACACTTAAATTAGTTGAAAGAGAAATTAAATCGTGAGAAAAGAAAGTTATAGGAATTTCTAGAGATTTTAGAAATTATATGCAAGAAGTCATGCAAGAATATGTTGCGCAATTAGAAGATGATTTTAATATACCGGAAGCTATGGCTGTTTATCATGATTTAGCTAAATTTACTAACACAGGTATTAGAGATGGTGATTTGTCTTTAGAGGAAATTGAAGCAATTAAAGATATGTTTGATACTATGAACCAAGTTTTATGAATTTTTGATTTTTCTATATTAAGTGTAAATGATGAAGTTTCTAATGATGTACTTGAAAAATTAGAAATGAGGAATAATGCTAAAAAAGATAAAGATTTCGAATTAGCTGATAAATTAAGAGATGAATTAATTTCAGAATGATATAAAATAGTAGACTCAAAAGAATGAAGTAGAATTGAAAAAATATAAAATAACAAATTAACTATGAATAATAAAAAAGGATTTACATTAGTAGAGCTTATTATTGTAATAACTATATTAGCAATTTTATGAACTATTGGTTTTGTTTCATATAGTAAATACTTAGTTTGAGTTAGAGATGCAACTAGAGAAAATCAATTAATAGAAATTTGAGATTGATTAAAAACTGCTTTCATGAAAAAAAGATTACCTTTGCCTGATGAAAGAGTGGAAGTAAGAGTTAATGGTGAATTAGTAGCATATCAATGATATGCTTGAAAAACAGTTTTAGAGATTATTTGATATAATCAAAGCTGAATAGATCCTAAAACTAAAAAACATTTCACATATTATATGACTAAAGATAGAAAATATTTTCAACTTTTAGCTCATTTAGAAAAAGACCCAGAACTAGCATTAAATATAAATTTTACAAAATCTTATGCTGATATAGTTGATTATAGTTTCAAATTTATTAAAACTCATTGAGCTAAATTATGAGTTTTAACAGATGAATTTAATACACCTATACAGGAAATTTCAAGTATTAAAACTAATACTTACATTGATTTGTGAGTAGAAAACAAAGATGAAATTTATCTTGCACATATAGATGATGTTAGAACTTATAAGTTTAAATGATCTGTATTATCAAATAAAATAAAAACATTAGCAATAGGTTGAATATATAGATGACCAGATAATTGTGCACCATGATTTATACCTGTTATGTGAGATAGTGAGTTTAATCAAAAATGATTTTGTGTTTCAAAATATGAAATGACATATAGCGAAGATGATTCACCATGAACTCCAGATTCTAATGATTCATCTTATAATACATATAAATATGATTCTAATAAGAAAATAGCTGCTAGGATTGATTATCCAATTGCTGATATTACACAAGAAGAAGCTATTACTGCATGTCAATCTATATGAATAGGATATCATTTGATTTTAAATAAAGAATGGATGACGATTGCTAGACAAATAGAATTTGAATGAGAGAACTGGAGTTCGTGAAAACCAGAACGTTTATATTCATATATTTTTCCTTGAAATAATGATGAAGCTTCAGCTTGAAGATGATGTAAAGATAGTGAATGACCTAGATCAGTTTGAACAAAAACATGATATTCTAGTTCAGAAACATGTGCACATATTAGACAATTATACCTTTTTGATGGTACAACTATTTGGGATTTTGCATGAAATGTAGCTGAACATGTTAATAAGGCTAATACTATTGACGGAACTTGATATAATCAATGAAATACTCAATTATGAATAAGCAATTGATCTTGGAAAGAAATGACTGATGTAGATAGTGGTGTAGTAAATTATAATGAATATATACCTTTGATTTGAGAAGATGGAAGTGAATCAATGTGATGAGTTTATGATTTAAATTGAAGAAATAATAATGTTTTTTTACGTTGAGGTTCATATTATGATTGATATAATGTTTGAATTTATACTTTAAATCTTAATTGGAATAATTCTGATGATGATTCTTCAGTATGATTTAGATGTGCTAGATAAATTATAATTTGACATTTTATATTAAAGTATTATAAATTAATCCTTAAATTTAAGAATAAGATAATATCTTATTCTTTTTTATTATAAAAATATATGAAAAATCAAATCTCAAATCTTTTATTGGCATGAAGCCTTTTATTAAACGTATGATGTTCGACTAATAATCTTAATTTTAATAAAAAAATTAATAATAGCATTAATTCATCTAAAAATCATGTTGAAAATATTGTAGAAAATAATAGTTGAAATAATATTTTAAATCTAACTGATGATGAAGTTAATAAAAAAATAATAGCAACAAAAAATATTATTTGAGAAAATGAATTTAATTATTTTTCAAATTATTTTGATTTAGATACTGATTATGAAATTGTCGAAAAAATATATATTTTACAAGAGAATAATTGATTAAAAAGTGATGGAGTTATATGAGAAAATACATTAAAATATATTTATTTAACGTATTATGATAAAGAAAGTAATTTACCTAATTTTATTGAAAAAAAATTAGAAATATATAATGATATGGAGGCTTATAAATACCATAAATGAAGAAATACGAGATATTGAAAACTTTTTCCTTCAAAAGTACCAAGTATATTTTCAAATAATTATTATTATTGAATATGAAAGACGAAAAACATAGAAGATACTTTTTTGAATTCTGACTTAGTAACTTTAGTTAATCCTGAAATTGCTCGTTTATGAAACACTGCAGTTATTTATAATAGAGAATGAAATTTTTTCTTAGCA
>JAMOTX010000123.1 GCA_027062145.1 Candidatus Altimarinota bacterium
TGGCTACTGATCATACTGAAAATTATAATGTTCCATTGACTGAATTTTCATCTGAAGAAAAAGAAATATTAAAGATAGGATTGCCAGCTGCTGCATCAGTTGCAAATCCAATAGATATTATATGAGATGCAACGAGTAAAACTTATGCACAAATACTTAACAACTTATCACAAATTGTTAAAAAAAGGGCAATTTTAATAATGTTAACAGCTCAATCAATTACAGACGTTGATAATATAGCAAATGCTATAATTGATTTTAAAATATCAAATCCAGATGAATTCGTAATGGTTTCATTTATGTGATGAGAATGAGTAGAAAAGGGAAGAGAAATATTGTCAGATGCAGGAATCTTAGAATATGATTATCCAAAAAAAGCTATTAGAGCTTTTTCAAGATTAATTATTCAAAAACAATGGCAAAAAAAAGAAATAGAAAAAAATATAGATTTTAAATTACCATCAAGTATTGATGAATTAAAAACTAATTTAAAAAATGAAACTAAATTTTGTTCAAGTGATTTAACTGCAGATATTTTAGATGCATTTAAGGTAAATAACAAAAGAGATTATTTAGTAGAAAGTTTAGATGATGTTGAAAAAATATATTCAAATTTTAAATCATGAGTTGTAGTTGCTAGAATTAATTCAGTAGATATTCCTCATAAAAGTGATGTCTGAGGTGTTATTTTAAATATTAAATCTTTAGAAGAAGCTAAACAAGCTTATAAAACTATTTTAGAAAATGTTTCTAAAAATGAGCCTAATGCAATTATAAAAGGAGTTACTTTTTCTGAAATGATTTTTAAAAAAGATAATACTCAGGATATATTTGTATGATTCAAAAGAGATGAAAGTTTTTGAAACATATTAATTGTTTGAATGTGATGAATATATGTAAATGTATTAGAAGATGTTTCTAGGAGAATCTGATTAGTATCAAAAGAAGAAATAAAGATTATGTTATCTGAGTTAAAAGCTTACCCTATATTAGCTTGAATTAGATGACAAAAAGGAATTGATTTTGAAAAATTAATTAATTTAATTTTTAATTTACAATTTATATTTAGAGAATTAACTGATATTACAGAAATAGATATAAATCCAATATTTTCAGATGATAATGAGAGTGTAATAGTAGATGCAAAATTTTATTTATAAATTTAAGGATAGTTTAAGCTATCCTTTTATAATTGTAAAAAATTTATATAATAATATAAATTAATCAAAAAAATATGAATAAATTTTGCTCTCATTTAAAAACATCTGATAAAATAACTTTTTTATTTACGTTATTTAATTTTTTATCATTAATAATATTACTTGTATGAGTTAATATTATTTATTTTTTTGCTTGGTATTCAAATCAAAGGGCAGAAAGTATGTATGATATGAATATTAATTATAGTATTTACAATTCATGAAAAAGTGAAAATAATTTGCAAGCATTTAAAGAATATATTTTACAAAAAGATACATTAATTTTACCAGAACTATGAGATGAAATAGTTTGTTCTGTATGAGTAGAAAGTAAGATACATATAGATATATTAAAAATAAAGGATGATTATTTTTATAATGATTGAGAAAAAACTTATTTTATTTTTTCTCAATATTATGAATGAATATGAGATGTTAAAGTTTTTTTTGATACTACACCTTATGTTAAGTCACAAATACTTATTATAAAGATTAGTTTAATTATTATATTTATATCTATATTTTTATATTGATTAATTTGAAGAAAAATTACTACTTATTCACTTAAAAATTTAAAAATAATAGCAAAAAAAGCTAAATATATAGATATAGAAACAAAATTTGAGGAAATAGAAATTACTTGAAATACAGAAGATGAAATTAATATTTTAGCAAAAACATTAAATAAATCATTTATACATATTCATAATCAAACTTCAAATTTAAAACAGTTTATCACTGATGTTAGTCATGAATTTAAAACACCACTTATGGTTATTAATTCTCAAATTGATTTATATAATAAAAAACTTGAGAAATGAAAATTAAAGAAAAATGATATTGAATTATTATTATTAAAGATTAAAGAAAAAACATTAAAATTAAATAGATTATTAGAAACATTTTTTTTGCTTTCAAGAATAGAAAATTGAATTGAAAAATTAGAAACTAAAAATATTGATTTAAGTCATTATATTAAAGATTTTGTTTCTAATTATATAAAAAACAATGACCTAGATATTAAAATAATTTTTAAAATAAATTGAAATTTAAATATATATATTGAAGAAAATACTTTTAATATATTGTTTGAAAATATCTTATCAAATGCTATTAAGTTTTCTAATAATAATATAAAAATAGAGATTTGAATCAATGAAAATTCATTTTGGATCAAAGATTTTTGAGAATGAATTGAAGAAAAAAAATTAACTAAAATATGGGATAAATTTTATAGAAATGATACAAATAAAGAATGATTTTGAGTCTGATTATTTATTGTTAAAAGGTTAGTTGATCTATATAAATGGAAAATTGAAGTGAAAAGTGAATTGTGAAAATGTAGTAAATTTATATTTAAAGTAAAATAAATGAATAAAATATTATTAATCGAGGACAATAAAGATATTAGGGATAATATTAAGGAGTATTTAGAATTAGAATGATTTATTATAGATGTTGAATCAGATTGAGAAAGTTGACTAGATACAGCTTTATTAAAATATTATGATTTAATTTTATTAGATTTAATGCTTCCTAAAATAGATGGATTAACAATTGCAAGAAAAATAACAAAAAATAAAGATGTTCCTATTATTATGATTACAGCTAAAGATTCACTTGAAGATAAATTAACTTGATTTGAAAACGGAGCAATTGATTATATAGTAAAACCATTTGATCTAAGAGAATTAGAAGCTAGAATTCATGCTAGATTAAAAAGTAGTACGCATATTATAACTTTTTGAGAATTAAAAATAGATCTTGAAAAAAGAGAATTTTTAAAATGATCAGAAAAAATTAAAATCACAATAAAAGAATTTTTAATATTTGAATATTTATATAATAATAAAAATAAAGTAGTAACTAGGACTGATATAATTGAATATGTATGGTGAGAATGAGCATTGTTTGACGCAGATCCAAAATTAGACGTATATATATCAACTATTAGAAAAAAATTAGATAAAAAGATAATTGAAACAATTAAAGGTGTTTGATATAAAATTTGATTTTAATCTTAAGAATTATTTAAGGTTATTAATTATAATTAATATTTGTTATATATGGTTTATTAATTAATAAGAAATATTATGAGAATTATTGCTATGATACTTAGAGTTTTACTTGTTCTTGTTTGAATTAAAATGATGTCTATATCAGGATGGACTCCAGATACAGCTCCATTTTGTAGTGGTGTTGGATTTATTTTAGCTGCTGTATATTTTGCACTATTATCAATTGCTGGTCCTAAAAAAATGTTATGTCCACTTTTTCATGGTTGCAAATGAGAACCAACTTGTAAAAAATAATCATATTATATGAAATCTACAGTTTCTTTATTTGCATTATTAGCTTTTTTCATCATAGGATTTATACATAATCCTATGATGTCTTTTGCTATGTGAAATAATTGAATGTCATGAATGAATAATTCTATGGATTGCCATAATATGGCTGAAAAAAATACAAAAGTTAAAACTTGTTGTATTTCATCAGCTATGGATATTAAATATTTTTGATTAAATATAAATTTAATTAAAAATTATAATAATATATCTAAAAATTTAAATAATTTTGATATTTTTTGAATAAATTTATTTTCATTTGAAAATAATAATTTAATTAAAAAACATCACCACTCTTATTAGAGAGAAATATAAAAAATTATGCATATATTAATCTAATTAAGATTTATTTAAGGTTAAAAATTATTATAGTATTATTATAAATAAAATACCATAAAATGTTTAAAAAAGATATTTGAGAAATTATACCAAATTTAACTATAAATTGAAAGCCTGCACCATATTGAGTTATAAATGAAAGAGCAGTTAGAAAAAATGCATTAATTATTTTTACATTATGAGTAATGACATTTTTTTATACAATTATTACAAGAGATTTTTTCTTTTTTAATATATTAGTTCCTATCTTATTTATAGATTTTTGAATTAAAATATCAGTATGACCTAAATATTCTCCTTTTTCTAAATTAGCTAATTTTTTAGTTAAAGATCAGAAAAAAGAATATGTATGAGCAAAACAAAAAAGATTTGCATGGGGAATATGATTTGTTATGTCATTTATAACATTAACATTGGCTATATGATTTTGAATAACATGTTGACTACCAATGATTCTTTGTTTATTATGTTTATGATTTATGTATGCTGAAGCTTTTTTCTGATACTGTGTAGGATGTAGTATATATATATATTTAAGAAAAAATGGTTACATTAAAATAGAAAAACATGCACCTGTATGTGCAAATTGAAAATGCGAATTAAAATAATTTATAATTTAAAAATAATAATATGAAAAATATACAATTTATCAGTTTAATACTTTTAATTTTAGTTTGAATATGATCAACTCATTATGTTATATCTAGTCAAACTGATAAAATTACAATGTGAGTTGTTTCAAAAATGCTTGCTATTGAATATGATAAAGTTTGATGAATGGCAAATTATGTTAAAATTAATAAAATTCAAAAAGAACAAGTTATTGCTTGATTAAAACAATATGAAAATCAAAATTGAGAAATAAAAGCACCTACTTGAAATATTATTAATAATGGATGAACTGCTTGAAATAAAATTTCATTAGAACAAGTGAAAAAAGTAGTTTGAGAAAATACTTATGTTTTATGAAATAAAGATGCTGAAATATCTTTTGTAGAATATTCAGATTTAGAATGTCCTTTTTGTAAAAAATTACATGCATCATGAACTATAGAACAAGTTATTAAAGATTATGATTGAAAGGTAAATTTTATTTTCAAACAATTTCCTTTAGGTTTTCATCCTCAAGCACAAATGGAAGCTGAAGCAGCATTATGTGTATGAGACTTAAATTGATCTGATAAATATTATGAATTTATAGAAAATGTATTTAAAAATTCAAAAACAAATGGTAGAAGTTATGATGTTGCTACTATTACTGAATTAGCTTCAAAAATGTGAGTTGATAAAATTAAACTAACTTCATGTATTCAATCATGAAAAAATAAAAATTTAGCAAAATCGCAAACTAAAGAATGATCAAGTTTATTTGGTATTACTTGAACTCCATGAAATGTTTTTATTAATAATAAAACGGGGGAATGGGATAAATTACCAGGAGCTTATCCATTAAATTCATTTAAACAAAAAATTGATTCTTTAATTAATAAATAAAGGTCAAACTTAAGAATTATTTAAGGTAGTTATATATTATATAGCTACTTTTTAATTTATAAATTTATAGAAATGAATATTAATTTCAAAAAAATAGCAGTTATTGGTTCAGTAATATTAACAATTCTTTTAGTTTCATCATGTACATGAGCTGAAGAAAAAAAAGAAATGATGGATGATAAAGAAATGACTACTCATTCAGCTAGTATGGATATGGAAAATAAAATGGAAGAAAATATTGAAAATAAAATAGAAGAAATAAAAGAAGAAATGAAAGATGACATGGATGTAACTGAATCAAAATATAAAGATTTAGCTGAATTTATTTCTACATCTTTAACTGAAGAACAAGATAAAGCTATTTTAGAAATATTAGAACAAAGAACAGGAAGACAAGCTGAAATTAAGGTTATGTTAATGAAAGCTGTTAAAGAATGAAATATAGAACAAAAATTAGAAGAAGTTAAAATTATGAGAAAAGTTTGCGCTTGAAGAATTATGGCTTTTGTTTCTGAAGATAAAAAAGATGCATTTACTGCTCATTGTGATAAATGAAATGAAATGTTAAAAGAAAAATTTATGAATATGGATAAATAATATATTTATTTAGATTACTTTAAGATAGTTATATATAATATAACTATCTTATTTTTTTATTAATAAATTATGAAAATATTAACAATTACTTTATTTATATTATTAATCTTATGATGATTTTATATATATTCTTTACCTTGAAAAGATATGAAAAATGATAAAGTTAAAGAAATAAATATGAATAATTTAGAAACTGCATATTTTGCATGAGGTTGTTTTTGGTGTATGGAATGAATATTTGAAGCTCAAGAATGAGTATTAGAAGCAAAAGCATGATACATATGAGGTAAAAAAGAAACTGCTACTTATAAACAAGTTTCTACTTGAAATACTAAACATAGAGAATGAGTAAAAGTTGTATATGATCCTGAAATTATAACATATTCAAAACTTGTTGAATTATTTTGGACACAAATTGATCCAACTGATGAATGAGGACAATTTGCTGATAGATGATTTCATTATACCACTGCATTAGTCTATTCAAATGATAAAGAAAAAAATATATTAGAAAATTCTAAAGAGTCATTAATTGCTTCAAATAAATTTGATAAAAATATAGCAACAAAAATATTACCATTTGTATCATTTTTCGATGCTGAAGAATATCATCAAGATTATTATAAAAAATCTAGTTTAAGGTATAATACATATAAAAAATGATCAGGTAGAAAAGATTTTATAGAAGATAACTGGGAAGACAGAATTGATGAATTAGAAAAAGAATCATCTAATAATAGATGATATAAAAATTATTCTCCAGAAAATTTAAAAAATGCAACTGAACAAAATATAATTTTATTTTTTCATGCTGACTGGTGTCCAACGTGTAAATCTTTTGAAAAAAATGTATTAACTGAGACTATACCTGAAGACATATTAATTTTAAAAGTAAATTATGATACTGAATTAGAATTAAGAAAAAAATATAACATAGTTACTCAAACTAGTTTTGTATTAGTTGATAGTGAATGAAATCTTGTAAAAAGATGGATTTGATGAAGATGAATTGATAGTATTATCAGTAAAATATGAGATATTAAAGAAATTTCTAAAACTTATTTAAAAGAAGAATTGAAAGCTAGACTTACTCCTTTACAATATAGAGTAACTCAAGAATGAGCTACTGAACCACCATTTAGAAATAAATATTGGGATAATCATGAAGAAGGTATTTATGTAGATATAGTAGATAGAACGGCTCTTTTTTCTTCAACTGATAAATTTGATTCAGGAACAGGGTGGCCAGCATTTACAAAACCTATAGATGATAATTTTGTTTCAGAAAATAGTGATGAATCGTTGTTTATGAAAAGAACTGAAGTTAAATCATGAGATTCTCATTTATGACATGTATTTGAAGATGGACCAAGTGAATCAGGAGGACTTAGATATTGTATAAATTCAGCAGCTTTAGATTTTATTTCAAAGGATAAGTTAAAAGGAAGTGAATATGAAAAGTATTTAAAATTATTTGAATAAAAAAATATTATGACATTATTAATTATATCGTTTTTAGCTTGAGTATTAACTATTCTTGCTCCATGTGTTTTACCATTGTTGCCAGTTATACTTTGAGCTTGAGCTACAGATGCTAAAGATAAAATGAGACCTTATATTATTATTATTTCACTTTGAGTATCTATAATAATATTTTCATTATTACTGAAGGCATCAATTATATTTATATGAGTTGATCCTATAATTTGGAAGCTATTTTCTTGAATTATATTAATTTTATTTTGAGTTATTACTATTTTTCCAAATTTATGGAAAAATATTTCTACAAAATTATGATTTTCAGATAAATCTAATAAAAATTTATGAAAATCAGCAGAAAAAAAAGGTATTTTTTGAAGTATAATGATTTGATTATCACTTTGACCTGTCTTTTCTAGCTGTAGCCCTATATATGCTGTCTTATTAGCAATAATTTTACCTATTAGTTTTTTAACAGGATTATTAAATCTATTTGCTTATGTTTTATGATTAGGTCTTATTTTACTTTTAATTGCTCTTTTATGACAAAAATTTATTAGTAAAATGAAATGGGCAAGTTTACCAGATTGAAATTTTAAAAAAATATTATGAATATTGTTTCTAGTTATTTGATTTGCTATTATTAGTGGGTATGATAAAGTAGTTGAAGCTAAAATACTTGATAGTGGTTATTTTGATGTAACTGTTATTGAACAAAGAATTTTAGATAAAGTAGATATTGATAATTAATAAAAAAATATGAAAAAATTAATAATAACAGCAGCTCCTAATAAGGGAAGTTTCACTCATGCTATTGCAAATAGTATAGTAGGTAAAAATAATGATGCAGAGATAATAGATTTATATTCAGATGAATATAGTTTAACATTTCTTGATTTTCAAAATAAAAGAGAAATGGAATTAACTGATTGAATAAAAAAAATACAAAATAAAATTAAAGACTCAGATGAAACAATATTTGTTTTTCCAGTTTGGTGGGGAAATATGCCTGCCATTATGAAAAATATGTTTGATTCTGTTTTTGTGTCAGGTTTTGCATTTGAATATTGAGCTGAATGAAAAAAAGATTTATTAACTGATAAAAAATGAAGTGTGTTTGCTACATGTGATGCACCTGCTAATATCTATTTAGAAAATAGTGATTGGACATGAGTTAATCTTAAAACTTATTTTGAAAAATCTTTATTTTGATTTTGTGGAATAAAAATGAATGATTTTAAACTATTTGGTGAGTTAAGAGCTAGTAGTTTAGATGATAGAGAAAAGTTTTTAAAAAGTTTTTAATATTTGGCTTAAAAAATAAAAATAGGTTACAATATATATATGTAATCTATTTTTTATTTTTTATAATTAAAATTATGGCAAAATATTTAAGCGAAGAAAGTGAATCAATTATTAAAGAAGAAAAAGGAGTGTGGTATATAATTCCTATTAAAAGACTTAGAGAAACTACAAGTGTAGAATTTGATGCTTTCCCATTATTTAGAGAAATTAATGGTATTGATATAGTGAAACATGAGCCAGGAGCTAGATCTCCAAGTTTGCCAGATGGTGATTCAAATGTTTGGTATATGCATCCTGGTCAAGAAGATAATTTAATCACTCTTTGTGGTAATAGATTTGTAGAATTATATAATCCAAATACAAAAAAAATTGAAGAATTTGAAGTATCTCATGAACAAATAAAGTTAAATTGAGAGCTTGTTCATAATTGACCAGCAATTTTAGGTTGGGTTGAAGGTATATTTCATAGAAATCATTCTCCAAAAGGGTCGGTTAGTCAAAATTTTGCTGTTAGAGATGATAAATTTAATATTGATACTGAATTTAGTATTTATAAATTAAATACAGAATCTGGAGAATATAACGTTGCAAGAGTTTGAAAATTGGATCAACCAAAATAATAAAAAAATCACTTTTAATTCATAATAAATGTATATAATATATTTATTATAATAAATAATATAAAAAATATATGTCTGATAAACTTAATCCATTTTTAAATGCAAGAAAACAATTAAAAGAAGCTTGTGAATTATATTGAAATTGTAAAAATGATAATAATCAATATGAATTAATATCTCATCCAAAAAGAATTATTGAAATAAATATTCCAGTTAGAATGGATGATGGAAATATTAAAACATTTATAGGATTTAGATCTCAACATAATAATGCAAGAGGTCCATTTAAATGAGGTATTAGATTTCATCAAGATGTTAATAGAGATGAAGTTAAAGCTTTATCTATGTGGATGACTTTTAAATGTGCAGTTATTGATATTCCACTTTGAGGTGGTAAGTGAGGTATCATAGTTAATCCTAAAGAATTATCTATAGGAGAGTTAGAAAGGTTATCAAGATGATATGTTAGACAATTATATAAATATATAGGCCCTGAGCTTGATATTCCTGCACCTGATGTTAATACTACACCTCAGATTATGGTATGGATGATGGATGAATATTCTGAATTAGTAGGTAAATATTCACCATGAAGTTTTACTGGTAAACCATTAACTTCTGGTTGATCAAAAGGTAGATGAAGAGCAACTGCTCAATGAGGGTTTTATGTTTTAGAAGAAATTTTAAAATTAGAAAAAAATGAAATAAAGTGAAAAAAAATAGTTATTCAATGAGCATGAAATGCTTGATTAACTATGGCTGAATTAGTATGTGAAGCAGGAGCTATTTTGGTATGAATATCTGATTCAAAATGATGAATATATAATGAAAAATGATTATTTATTGATAAAATTGTTAGATTAAAATCAGAAAGAAAATCAGTAATTGAATATTTAGATGCTGAAAAATTAGAAAATAAAGAAATTTTAGAAAAAGAGTGCGATATATTAATCCCAGCTGCATTAGAAAATCAAATTACAGATGTTAATGCTGATAAAATTACTGCTAAAATTATTTTAGAATTAGCAAATTGACCCATTACTCCAGGTTGAGATGAGATTTTATTTAATAAATGAATTATGGTTATTCCAGATATTTTAGCTAATTCTGGTTGAGTTATGGTTTCATATTTTGAACAAGTTCAAAATAATATTAATTTTTATTGGGAAGAAGATGAAATAGATGCTAAATTATTTAAAAAAATAACACATGCGGCTAATTCAGTTTATGAAATAGCACAAAATAAAAAAACACATTTAAGAAATTGAGCTTATGTTGTTGCTATGAAAAGGGTATTAGATGCAATGAAAGATAGATGAGAATTTTAATTAAAAAGAATGCATTTTTGCATTCTTTTTGTGTATATGCTAATATATTATTATATACTATATTTTAATATAAATAATCATGTCAAATATTAATTTTTTAAAAGAATTAGAAAGAAAATCAGATTATTCACTTGCATTAGTTTCAGAAATTTGAGCAGATATTTCAAAATTAAATGAATATCCTACGACTATTCTAAATAATAAATTAGATGAAATTAATACAAAATTAGATTTTGCAAGAGAACAATGAATAAATGTTGATGTATTAGATAAACAATTATTAGATTTTAGAGTTTTATCATTTTATAGAGATATTGATAAAAAAGTTGAAGATATTAATCTTAAATGAAATTCTTTTAATACTGATATAGCTTTAATTGAAAAAGAATATGTTAAGCTTCAGAGAGAAGAAGGATTAGATTATGATTTATTAGCTTTAAAAATTGATTGATTGAAAGATGAAGTAAAAAAATGAAAATTATTATTGAAAATAAAAGATATTGCTGCATCAGATGGAACATCTATTTATAATCTTGAAGAAATTCAATGAGAATATTTATCTTTAAAAGACAAATGAATAGATGTATCTGAAATAGAAGAAATATTATTTGAAATTTAAACTATCATTATTTGATAGTTTTTTTGTTTATAAAAAACATATATGTTAAACTTATATCAGTATTTAAATATATTTTATGTTAGATTCTAAAATAACATGATCTGAAAATAATAATGAACTTAAAACAGGTAGTAATAATTTATCTGTTTTAAGTGGTGTAAATAAAATTACATGATTTGTAAAAGATAGTATTGATAATATACTAGAATATCCAACAATAACTGCGAATATAGATTGAATGGATGAGGTCAATATTGATGATTTGATTGTTATTGAAAATTGAGTATTAAAAATATTATCTAATGATTACTTTAGAGAAATTAATTATTTAGATTTAAAAAAAATATTACTAATTAAGATAGAAGAATATAAAGTAGATAAGTTAGAAGATATAAAATATATAGATATATCTGAATTTAATACAGATGAATTTAAGTATTTAAAAGAGATTTTTTATAATATTATTTGAAATAATTTTCCATTTTTAGAAGTTTCTAGGTTAAGTGAATGATCAAAAGTAGTAGATATAACTTTTTTATGAATTAAAAACTTAAATGATGATATATCAAAGGAATTTGTAGATTTATTTATAAATAAATTAAAACTATTTTTCCATAAAAATTTCAATAAAAATAACATACAAAAAGGAATTAAATGAAGAATTATTAGAGATAATTATAAACATATTACATTTTCTATGTCAAAAGAAGATGATATATCTAAGATATTATTTTCAGAATTTCATAATAAAAATGCTTTAATAGAATATATTTTTAATTCATTATCAGAAAAAGAATTAAAATGAGTATTAAGTAATTCAAAAATTAGTGATATTCAAACAATTAAGCATATATTATTAACTGAATTTAATTTTTGAATTTGATCAACTATTGTATGAAAAACTATTGAAAATAATAATATACAAAATAAAATGGAAGCTTTTTATAAAGCTGAGATTTCAAGTAGAAATAAGGTTGAGTTAAATAATATATGAGAAAATATTAATTTTGATTTTAATAGAATTAAAGATTTATCAGATAAGGCTTTAAAATTAGAAAAAGCTATAATTTTAAAATTTAGATATAAAAAATTTAATTTTAATGGTTCAAATTTTGATGTAATAGTTAATTGAAAAATTAATAATATATTATTAAAATATGTTAGGAAAGGAGAAAGTATATGAGAGCCAGAACTATTTGGTATGGTTGAAGAATATATTAATACTTTAACATATGGTTTTGATTTTATAGCACCGATTATTAATGATGTTCAATTAAAAAGTATTGATTTCATAGATAGACAATTAGAGGATTGAATAATACAAATCGATTTAATTCAAAATACTTATAAAAAAACTCTTTGAGTTGATGCTTTAAAAATTAAAGCTAAGTGAAAAAAATGATTAAGAATATTTATAGATATTGTTGATATGTGAATCATGAATTTAAATGATTTTAGACAGTTATCTTTATGAGTTAATAAATGAAATATAGACGAAAATAATATTTGAAAATTATTAAAATCATGAGATACTGCAACAAATAGGTTTCAAAATCTTGTTCATGAAATTAGGAATATTTATCCAAACTCTGAAATAGCACTTTGATGAGATGAAATTTTTATTTTTATTGAATGAAAAACTACTGAACAATCTCAAAATATTATCTCAAATATTTCAAAAAAACTTAAAAAAGAAGATTTAGTTTGAAGAGTTTCTTCAAGTAATAATAATGAGAATGAAAATATATATGATTATTTAGATATGATTACTTCTATTAATAAATTTTTCGAGAAAAAAATTGAAAAGATTATCTCTAATAATAGTAATGTTAAAGTTAAAAAGGTAGATAATTTATGAGATATTAAATTATTAAAAGATTTTAAATGATTTACAAGTATTAATCTTGATATTGATATTAAAATACAAGAATTAATTAGTAAAAATTTAAGTAATTTTTTAATCAATTTAAAAAGAGCGATTGATTATAACATGGTTAAGGCAATAATAATTTGAAAAAGAGATAAATATAAATTAAATTATCAATGATTTAATATAGAAATAAAAAAAATAAACAATTCTGAATTAATAATTTCAATAAAATAAATATATGCTTAATAAAGTACAAAATAATATAGATCATAAAATAATAGAAAACTTTTTTAATATTTGGGTATTAAAAGAGCTTATTTATGATGATAGATTTGAAAAATATTATAATACATTTATTGATGATAAATGAATTATATCTAATCAAAAGATTCAAGATAAATTAAAAGAAATATATGATTTTATTGGACAGTATGATGTTACATCTGATTGACCTAATAAAATATATTTATTAAAAAAAGCAAAAATCCAATATATTTTAGAAAAATGTTGAAAAGAATATGAATATGGATGGAGTTTTACTGATGATATTAATACTCAAATAATGTGATGAGATATTAGTATGATTTTAGAAAAATATACTGAAAATTATTACAAAAGAGATGAACAAATAGAAAAAATTAAAGAGGGGTTAAAAGTTTATTTAGATTCATTATATAATAATTGAATATATAATATTTGAACAACAGAAACAATAGATGATATAGTGAAAAAAATAGTAAAAATAATAAATAAGAAATAGGATATGTGAAAATATATTCTATTTCTTATTTTTATTAAAAATTAAGTTTATTTTTCTTTAATTTTGTGTACAATAGTGAAAATTTAATATTAATATGTGAAAAATGGCAAAACCAAATGAAACAGTAATAGGGTTTAAAAATGTTGATTTCAATTATGATATCAGAAAACCTATTTTAGAAGAAGTAAATTTCAATATTAGAAAGTGAGCTAAAATCACTTTAATGGGACAAAATTGAGCATGAAAATCTACTATTTTTAAGCTTATTAATGGTACTTTAGAAAAAACAGGTTGAGTTATAAATATTGATCAAAAACTTACTATTGCTACTGGTTTTCAAGTAGTAAAAGCAGAAGATAAGGAGTTATCAGTTTTTGATTATTTCGTAAAATATGCTACTAAAAATAATGAAACAAGTATAGAAAAACAAATAGCAGATATATTAAATGTTGTAAATCTAAAAGTAAAAGATAATAGTAAAAAAATATCTGCATTTTCAGGTGGACAACAAGCTAGACTTTTATTAGCAGCAGCACTTATTGGTGAACCAGATATTTTACTACTAGATGAACCAACTAATAATCTTGATACAGATGGTATTTGGCATTTAACTGAATTTTTGCAAAATTATAAAAATACAGTTATAGTTATTTCTCATGATGCTGAGTTTTTAAATAGTTTTACTACTGGTGTATTATATTTAGATGTTCATAATCAAAGAGTAGAACAATTTGTATGAGATTATCATGATGTTGTAGAAAAGATTAAGAAAAATATGGAGAAAGAAAATATGGCAAATGCTAGACTTGCAAAAGAAGCACAAGCTAAAAAAGATCAATCTAATGTGTTTGCACATAAATGAGGTAAACTAAGAGCAGTAGCTAAAAAAATGAAAGAAGCAGCAGCTGAAATGGAAGATGCAATGGTTGATACGAGAAAAGAAGATAAGACTATTAAAGATTTTACTATTCCTATGCAAGAAGGTATTGGTTGAGTATTACTTGATATTCATTCAGTTCATATTATTCAAAATGATGAAGTTACAATTAGAAATGTAGAGGTTCAAATTAGAAAAGATGATCATTTACAACTTGCATGACCAAATGGTATTTGAAAGTCTACTTTACTTGAAAAAATAGTAAATGGAGATGAATCATGAGCTATTTTATGAGAATGAGTAAAAATAGGTTACTATAGACAAGATTTTTCAAATTTAGATTTTAAACAAACTGTAATTGATTGTTTAAGAGAAGCAGCATGAGGAGAAATGACAGAACAAGATTTAAGATCTAAAGCTGCATGATTTCTTATCAATGGTGATTTAATGAAAACAGAAATTTGATTTTTATCAGAAGGTCAAAAATGACTTGTTGCATTTTGTAGAATAGTATTCTTAAAACCAGGTTTAATTATTCTTGATGAGCCAACTAATCATATTAATTTTAGACATATCCCTGTGATAGCTAAAGCATTAGATGAGTATAAAGGTGGTATGATATTAGTTTCTCATGTAAATGAATTTGTATGGCAAATAAGAATAGATCAATATTTAGATTTATAAAAAATCTTAGTTTTTAAACTAAGATTTTTTTATAATGTTCTTACTTTACTCTTAAGTAAAAATAGTTGATGAATGAATTGATAATGAAATAGCATATCAATTATGATTATTGAATATTTTAATTAATACTAAATGAAAAAAGAATTTATGCTTAGAATTAATAGATTTTAATTTACTTTTAAGCTCAGTAAAATATAGAGATATATTAGAATACGTATGAACTTCAGAATGAGATATACTTTCTAAATTAAAATTATCTAAATATTTAATTGAAATGGATGTGCCATTTAATAAATTAACTAATACACTAGATAGAAGTAATGAATATGATTTTAATAAGCTTAAAACTTGAAATAATGATATTAAAACAATACTTTGATTAATTACTGAAGAATATTGATATAGTGATGCAAAAAAATACAGATTATAGTTTAAAAATAATAAAGTGCGATGATAAGGATAGAATTTAGAGCTACAAATATAATTGATTTTAAAATATAAATAAATAATATTATTTATATTTGTTTATTTAATTTTAAAAATTGTTATGTACAAGTTTAATGTGCCTGATTATACTAAAGATAATATTGTAAATTTAATGAGCTCAATTTCAAATAGTTTTTGAAAAACTCATGACTATAATCAACTGAAATATTTAAAAGATGATGATTTAATGTGATTTGATAACATTGTTTTAATCGTTGTAGATGGTCTTGGGTATAACTACCTTAAAACACAAAAAGAATCTTTTTTATATAAAAATAGTCACACTAAATTGAGTACAACTTTTTTATCAACAACAGCTTGTGCAAATACTGTATTTCAAGTTTGATATCCACCACAACAGCATTGATTAACAGGTCGGACTATGAACCTAAAGGAAACAGGGTGAATTACTAAAATATTACCTTTTACATTAAGATCTTGAGGAAATACTTTATCAGAAAATAATTTTAATATAAACGAAATTATAGATATAGAATCTTATCATAAAGGGTTTAATTGAGATTGTTTTACTATTGTATCTGAAGAAAAAGAAAAAAGAGATTTTATAAAATATGTATGAAAAGAAACGAAGATTATAGGAACTAAAAAATATCAAGATTCATTTTGAGTATTGAAAAAATTAATTAATAAAAAATCAAAGAAAAGAAGATATATTCATGTATACATGGATGAATTTGATTCAATACAACATAATCATGGAGTAGATACAAAAAATACAAATACTTTATTTAATGATATTGATATAGAAGTAAAGAAATTATCAGAATCAATACAGGGGACGAATACAAAATTAATTATTGTATCAGATCATGGTTTGTTAAATGTCCCTAAAAAGTCAGAGATTTGGGTAGAAAATATTTCTGGTTTTGAAGAATGTTTAACTGTACAAATTACAGGTGAACCAAGAGTAAGAGATTGTTTTGTAAGACCAAGAAAAGTTAAAGATTTTGAAAAAATAATATCAACACAAATGTCAGAATATTGTTGGTGTTTTAAATGAGAAGAACTTATTAAAAATAATTTTTATTGACTTTGAATAGCTAATAAAAAATTATATGATAGAGTTTGAGATTATGTATTAATAATGAAAGATAATTATGTATTAAAAGATCATAATGATCATTCTGAGAAAAGTTCTCATGGTGCCTTTAGTGATGAAGAAATGTATGTTCCTTTAATACAAATTGATTGTTAAAACAAAAAAATCTACAAAACATATGTTTTGTAGATTTTTTCTTTGTTTTCAAAAATGGTCGGAAACGCAAGACTCGAACTTACAACCCCGCGTTCCCAAAACGCGTGCGCTACCAATTGCGCCAGTTTCCGAAAAATTAAAGCTGCTGTTCCTAAGAAACAAACAGCTTTAAGTTTTATTTTTAAAAATGGTGGGAGTAGATGGAGTTGAACCATCGACCTCACGATTATCAGTCGTGCGCTCTAACCAACTGAGCTATACTCCCGTAGTATAAAATAAAAGTAGAGAGTAGTAATACCTTCTACTTTTATTGCAAATTGTTAAATGGAGCGGGCAATGAGACTCGAACTCACAACCCTCTGCTTGGAAGGCAGATGCTCTAGCCAATTGAGCTATGCCCGCGTAAATCACTTCTTAACTTGCGAGACATATTCTATTAAAAAACTTTCTTAAGTCAAAACTTTTTTTGATATTTTTTGATAAAAAAAACAAATAGCTTTATTTTGCTATTTGTTAATTATTTTTTATAAGATTTTAATGTATTTTTCATAAGCATTGCTACTGTTAATGCTCATACTCATCCAGGAACAGGAGTTATTTTATGTCATGAATTATTTATTGAATCAGTTTCAGCATCTCAAAATATTTCGTTATCAATTACTGTAAATCAAACATCTATTATAATGCTTCATTTTTTAAGCATATTTTCTTTTAATAATCATGGTTTTCATACTGCAACTATTACTATATCAGCTTTTTTTGTAAATTCTGTTATATCTTTAGTTTTACTATTACATGAAGTAACAGTTGCTCAAGCATTTATTAATAATGCAGTTATAGGTTTTCATACAATATTACTTCTTCATATAACACATACATTTTTTCATACTAAATCTATATATTCTGATTCAAATATGTTCATTATTCATGCTGGTGTGCAGGGAATAAGTCATGTGTCATCTCATATTAAAATTTTTCATTGGTTAATTGGATGAAATCAATCAACATCTTTTTCTGGCAAAATAGAATTTAATACACTATTTTCATTTATGTGTTTTGGTAATGGTAGTTGAACTATATATCAACTAATATTTTTATCTTTATTAAAATCAGAAACTATCTTTAATAATTCATTTTCATTTATATTTTCATCTAATTTTATTAACTTAAAATCAATTCATGTATAGTCTGCCCATTTTTGTTTTTGTTTTATATATCTTATACTTGCAGAATTTGATCATACTAAAATAGCTCACAAACAAGGTTTTGTTTCTAAAAGGGATACTTTAGCTTTTATCTTATCATATATATTTAATGCTATTTCTTTTCAATCTATTATCATAATTTTTTGTTAGTTATTTATATAATAATATTTATTATTATTTTTAATACAATATTTTTTGTTTTATTACTTATTTCAATTATTATAATTATATATTATTTAAATATATAAAATATGAGTAATAGATTATTATGAATATTGATACTATTATGATTTATTTGATTTTGATATATTTATTATCATTTAAATTATTTACCAAATAGAGATCAAGAAGCTAAATTATTTTTAGCAAATGAATTAAAAATAAAACAAGCAGAAGAAAAAGAAAAAAATAAAATAAAATTGTTAAGAATAAATACTAATAATATTATTTCTAATAAAGATAAGATAAGAAATCTTATTGAATCAGAAAAATACTATAAATTAATTAATTTAAATAATTGATGAAAAATTTATTGTACAAAAAATGATTCAAAAATTGAAATATTTTATAATGATATTAAAGTAGGGATATTTGATTTGGTATTAGAAAATGAAATAAATATTCAAGAAATATTTTGAGATGAAAATGACTTATATATTAAATTAAGAAATAATAATTATTTTTTTGATATAAGTAAAAAGAAATTATCTACAATTGATATAAAAGTTGTTATAAATTATATAAAAAAATGAAATGCTAATAATTTAATATTAGTTACTAATAAATGAAGTACTATTTATAATTTAGTAAATAAAAAAATAAAATATTTTTCATATTTTAATGATTATGTTTTTTTTGAAAAATGATATATATGATTAGTTAAACCAATAGATTTAAATATATTAAATAACTTATGATATAAAGCTGAGTGAAATAATTTAATAGTATACTATAATCCTTTTTCTAAAGTAAAAAAAATATTATTTAAAATTGAATGAAATGTAAATAAGATTTATACTAAAAATAATAGTGTTTATTTAGAGAGTAATAATTGAGAAATATACGAATTAAATAATATAAAAAAGAACATAGACTAATCTATGTTCTTTTTTTATTAAAATGGAATATCTTCAATTGAAATTTCCTCCTCTGCTTTAGGAGATGATTTTTTTACTGCAGCTGAATTATTAGTTCATGATTTTGAACTAAGTGATTCTGAATCAGTCTTTGAATCAAGCATTATCATATTTTCTCATACAATTTCTGTTTTGTATCTTTTAGTTCCGTCTTGAGCTTCCCAACTTCTAGTTTGTAATCTTCATTCAATAAATAATTTAGATCATTTATTTAAGTATTTATCAGCAATTTCTGCTAATTTACCCCATAATACTACATTATGAAATTCTACTTGTTCTTGTTTCATTCAACTAGAATCAGTCCAATTTCTATTAGTAGCAATTGAAAAACTCATTACATTTTGTCCATTTGGAGTTTGTTTTAATTCCAAATCTTGCGTAATTCTACCTATAATTTGCGCTTTGTTTAAATCCATAGTTATATTGTTAGTATGGTAAAATATATGTATAAGATAAAGTATTTTAAACTTAAATCTTATATATATTATAATTATTTATTTATAAATGCAAAAGTTTTATAAATAAAGTATATAAAAGGAGTATATTACTAACTATAAAAATAGTAATAGTCAAGCTAAAATGTATAAAATCATGTATTCATTATTTTGATTATATGTGTTTAATGTGATATTATTTATTAAATAACTACTTTGTAAACAATTATTATGTTTAAGAAAATTATACTTACATTTATTCTATTTACTGCTGGAGTTGTATATTCTAATACAATTTTTGCTGCAAATGAAGAACCAGTCTATACTCAATTTAGAGTTGTAGATGTTTCAACATTTAATGAATTCAGGTATAAAATGACTGATGAATTT
>JAMOTX010000124.1 GCA_027062145.1 Candidatus Altimarinota bacterium
AATGTTGTAAAAAATTATCATCTAATTTATTATCTGCATTATGATTCGTACTATATACAACATCTCAAATTCTAATCGCAATATGACCAAATGGATTTTCCCATATAATCCTTTGAGGACTTTTTGATGATGAGTAAGAAAGCAATATTTCAATATCTGATTTTACCTCTTTATCTAATTTTCATAAAATTTTTTTTACTCAAGCAACCATTGTTCAATTTTCTTTTCAAAAATTATCAGGAAGTCTATACTTTGGAGCCAAATTATTTATTGCAAAATCTGCAATTTCTGAAATTTTTATTGATTTTTTAAATTCTAATTGTTTTTCTAATATTCTTTTTATATAAAAATTATCATTAATCATTTTATCAACAATTAATCATAATTTTTTATTATCATTAACTAATTCAGCTAATCATAATTTTGAAAACAATAATGCATTTTCTCTTTCATGCCCACTTATTATATCTAATAAAATTGTAGGCACTCAAATTGTAAAAGCCTCTGATGGTGTTAATCAACCGGCCTTTGTTATTAATAAATTAATTTTGTGCATTAATCATATAATAAAATTATGTTCTACCAATCAAGTTACTATTAATTTTGTATTATTATTGAGTGTATTTTTTAATTTAATTAATTCTTTTTTTAATTTTTTATTTTTTCAACAAACTGCAACTATTTGAATTGGTTTATTATATTCTATTAATATATTTTTAATTATTTCAGAAAAATCTCATACTCATTCTTTTCAACTCATGATTAAAACTATTGGAATATCTCAGTCTAAACCAAAAAAATCAAATATTTCTTTATCATTTAATGTATTTTTAATATTAACTGGCATTCATGTAGTCAAAAATTTATCATTTGGAACTCAAAATTTTGCCCACTCCTCTTCTAATTTAGAATGTGCTAAAAATGTTTTATCTATTCTGTTTGAAATTTTTGGAAAATATCATACAAAATAATCAGTATGTAACCATCAAATATTTATATCTAGTAATAATCATTCTTCACGAATTTTTGATAAAACTTGAACTGCTCAATAATGAGTTGAAATTATTGTATATGGAGATTCCTTTTTTATATAATCTAATATATCTTCTTCTGAATAATCTGTTGCCAATTTTGATATACTACCAACTTTATTTCATTTTTCTTGCATAGAATTAAATAATGTATCAAAACTTTTAGGAAGATTTTTAATAATAAACCAGTATAATTTTTCATCAATTTTTCTCCAAATAGGATTCATAAAATCTCTAATATCTTTCAATATAATATTAGCATCAATATCTAACTTAATTATTTCATCTTTAATTGCTTCAGCAGCACTTATATGCCCTTTTCAAATAGATGAATAAATTATTACAATTTTCTTTTTTGTGTTCATTATTAGTTATACAATAAATAAAACCTATAAATATCTAAATCAAAATCATTACTTTTTAAATATTTTTTTAAATATATAATACATTATTAAAAGAATTAATAATATAAAAACTATATATTTTATATTTTCCATTAATAAATTTGATTTTTCTCATAAATATGAATAGAGAAAAACAATTGGGACACTTCATAAAACAGATGCAATAATAAATTTTTTTATATTATATCTTTCAAATCATGCTGCATAATACACTAAATCAATAGGAACAAGAGGTAACATTGATCAAAAAAATATATAAATAAATCATTTATCCTTAATTTTTGCAATATGATGTTCAATTTTTTTTATTAATTTATTTCATTCTAAATCATTATTTATAAGGAATCAAATATAATAAGTTTGTAATGCTCCTATAAAAACTCAAATTATACTTACTAAAAAAAGTAATAATACATTATCAATAATTGTTCATAGTGAAATAATTAAAATACTGATAGGAAGAAATAAAAATAATCTTATAGAAAAAATAAAAAGTGATCATAAAATAACAATAAAAGTATTATCTCTAGTATATTCAGCTAAATCTTCTATTTTAAATCAAATATTTTTTAAATACAAAGAAAACATTATTCATAAAATGAATAATGTTCCCAAAATAATAGTTAATAATTTTTTATTTATTTTCATATTTTGTAGAATAATTAATCTTCTTTATTCCCAACTCTCAAAACTGCAGGAATATATAACACAACCATTATAGTTCAAAATATTAGACCTCACATAAATGCTATACCTAATCAAGCCCACATTTCATCTTTTAAAGCTAATGTTAGTAATCAAACAGATGTAGTTAATGTTGTCAATACAATAGGTTTAACTCTTGAATTAACTGTCTCAAGTAATAAGTCTATACTAAATTTTCAATCTCTTTCAAGTTTATCTCAATATGATTCAAGTAATAATATTGAAGTATTTACTCATACTCATATAAGTCAAAACATTCATATTTGAGAAGCAAATGAAAATGTTTGTCATAATATTCAGAGTAAACCAAAAGCTCAAATTAAAAGCAAAGGAAGTGATCAAAGTATTAATAATGGATATCTGAAATTATTAAATTGAAAAACTAAGACTCAAAACATTAATATAATTCAAACTAGAAATGCTGTACCCATATCTTTTCAAGAAGTTTGTTGTTCTTTTATATCTGAACCATATGCAAATTCAAGTCATTCAGGTAAAGGATTATTTTTTATAACTTCATCAATTCATTCAGTAATAACTGATAAAGGTACTCATGAAGCTTGATCTGAATCAACTAATACTACCAATCTAGTATTTAAATGATCAATTGTTTTTAATTCTGGTAAAAATTCAATTTTCTTAATGAAGTTAGAAAGATAAACTCCTCCAACTTTTAAATCTTCAATGTTTCAATTATAATCCATATAAGTTTTAACCTCTAATTCTTCATCAGATAAATCATAAAGTTTAGTTATAGTTAATCAATTTGGTACATAATTAGGAGTATTTTTCATTCACATAAGTAACAGATTAACTCTTTCTGCTGTTAAATTATATTGTTTTAATTTATTATAATCCCATATTATTTTAACTTTTCAATTTGTATATTCTAAACCAGTTCCCCAATTAAAACTTCATTCTATTTTTTGTAATTCTGGATAAATATTATCTATATAATCAGAAATTTCTATTAAATCATCTCATATTATATTGAATCAAATAGGTTTTCATGCTCATGGTCATGCTTTTTCACTTGTAACCAATATTTCCTTTATATATTTAGAGCTAATATTGTTATCAACAAATTTTTGAACATTTTCTTTTATAGAGTAAGCTTTATATTTACTTCAATCAACTTTTCTTTTATTATCTTTATCAGCTAATTTAACTGTTAGAGTTGAGTAATTATCACTTCAACTAGTTCAATACATAGCGTTTTTAACTGGATCTCAAGAAGATTTTACTCATAAATCAACTCATATATACTCAATTGTATCTGGATATGATTTATTCATAAAATCATTTATATCTTTTGTAATATCATATGTTAATTCTCTATTCTTTTCAAGATCAATTCAAGGTACATAATTTAGATTTACAGTTATATTATTTGAATCAACAACAGACATAAAATCAACTTTAATAACCTTAAAAATTACTAATGATATTATAAATGCAAATAACAACCAAAATGTTATAATAGTTTTTAAAGCACTTTTTTTAGTTTTTATAAAAGGTAATACAAATTTAGAAATATTCCAATGTACAGATTCTTTTATTTTAATATTTTTATCTACTTTCTTCTTTTTAAAATGTAATAAATTAATAATAACAGGTAAAAATACTGTTGAAACGATAATAGCAATTGTTAAGTTTATCCCTATAGTTACAGGC